>CAMWNY010000144.1 GCA_947175775.1 uncultured Lachnospiraceae bacterium
TTCCGTTCATTCTGCTTGCGGAAATGTTATGCAATGCTGTATCCGCCCTCAACTGAAACCTGTGCCATTTTATCCTTTTTCTGCTTTATAATCAGCGTAAAAGTTCCCGTGCCTTCCAAATCCCCATAGGTTTCCTTGTAATCCACAACAAACGCATTGGGGAAGGCATACTTGCGGACCTCCTGCGAAGCCGAGATGACTTCTACCGTAACCTTACGGTAACAGTCGGCATTTTCCGCAGGAACCAGTGCCCACAGCCCTAACTGCCTTGTCGAGTCAAAAGGATCGCCGTCAACTGCTGTCAGGACTTTTCCCATAATGGTTATGGTGCTGCCCAAATCCGTTGACCTTGCATTGCTGTCTTGCGGAATGTCCGTCTTTATCTTTACGCCGGTAATGATTTCCTTATCCAGTTCAATCGTGGAATTTCCTTCCACCTTTAATTTAAATCCCATATTATAAACATGCTCCTTTCATCTGCGATTCCATGTTTCCGTATTTTGGAAACATCCGCTTATTCCTCACTAAAGCCGCCCTCAAATTTCAGATTGCTTATTTTATCCTTCTTCTGTTTGATGAGAAGCCGGAATGTACCAGCACCAGTCTCATCCGTAAAATCCTCCTCATATCCCACCACAAAAGCATTCGGGACGGTAATCTGACGCACAATCTGCGATGCATTCACGACATCAATCTTTACCTTACGGTAGCAGTCAGCTTTTTCAGCCGGAACAAGCGACCACTTTGCCAGCTTGCTTGTATCATCCGCCGCTTCGCCTCCCACTGGCGCCAGTATCTTTCCCTCAATCAGTACCGTGGAACCCAGGTCTGTCGATCTGGCATTCGAATCAAGGGGAATATCCGCCCCGACCCGGACTCCCGTGATGCTGGTTTCCAGCAGGCTGACAGTCTCGCTTCCTTCAATGTTTAATCGCATTCCCATTTTTTGTCCTCCTTTTTCTTATCCGTACAAAACGTACAAAATTATTCATTTCCAGCTTTTCTGATAAGCTGTACTTTCAGGTTTTTAGTAGTGTTTGCAAATGTCACAAGCACATCGCATATTCCGTTCTTTTCGTCAATGCTGTATTCCAGCTCGTCTCCGTCCTGAAGGATGGAATTGACATACTGCCGGTCCGCATCCCATCTGCTTTTTTGGCTGCTGGGATTGTTACTGAAAAACGTAAGTATTTTATCCTGCTTGAAATCCCCGCTGTAAAAACGGAGCATACGTTCTATATAGGTAACCACCAGTGTCTTGTATATGGGCTCAAACTCCGTTCCATTGCTTAAGAGGTTACGCGACTTATAAACGGTAATGCTCTTAATCTCCTGTCCCTTGTACTGCGCATTGTCGGAAGAAAAGACGAATCCGAAGCCCGTACGATTAATAGAATTTTTAATCGCGTTGGTAAAACCGGAAATTTCCTTTGTCATACTGGTTGTTGCCAAAAGTGCATTGTCATTTGCCTCCACGTCAAACCGCACGCCGGGATATTCCATGCTGGTATTGCGGAAGCGCTGCTTTAAGTATTCCGGACACTGCCATGCCGCCACAATGCCTGCCGCTTCATAAGCCGCCCCTACATAAACCCCATCTAGCCACATTTTCATTGCGTCATCCTTTTCTGCGGACAGGGATACATTGCCGTCTTCATCCATAACCATCCGCTTGTCCAAAATCAGACCGGATTTATCCTTGGGGATAATTGTCACATTCGGGATACAAGGTACAATGAATTCACTGTATGTTTTTTTCATGAGTGGTGCGCATTTTTCTTTATAAATGCTGACTCCCTCGGTTGCCACATAACTGAATGTCGTTTCCTCACCGGAGCAGAAACTGAAAAACGTCGTAATCCGGTAAGGCTCAATGGCATTCATTAGGGCTGCCACGTTCTCCATCGAATTATTTCCCTGTTTCTCTTCCCGCTTATTTCCCGCAAAGCGGACCCTTTGGAGCCTGCCGCCCTCCGCGTGGTTCAGCTCCACATCCGGTACGATTCCAAACCAAATTGTATTGTCAAACTCATTCTTGTCATTCGTTGTATTCAGGTAAGCAATTAACCGCGGAAGATTGCTCGCCTTTACAATCATATCAAGCGGCAGGTTCGTAATCAGAAGCTTCGGCTGCATTCCTTTTTCTTTTACCTGATACTGGTCAAAAAAGGTTTTCACTCCCAGTATCTTTTCCATCAGTGGCTTGACAGCCTTCACAAAATCGTCTTTGCTCTTCTTATAAAATTCGAGATAGCTGTTATAGTTACGTACCTCAAGCTCCCTGTTGACACTGCTTTCCATTGTGGAATTTAACGGACAGAAGGTACGTACCACAAGAGCTCGTACATAATCGGATTTGTTTTCATTGAGTGCATCATAATCTTCGCGGAACGTATTCATAAGGCTTGTATTAATCTCATCATCCACCACCGAAAGACCTGTGCTTTCCTCCTGCTTCATTTCCAGTATCTTCAGCTCTCCGTCCTCGCCCATGCTTAACAGTCCGGCTTTAAAATCAGCCTGCCCCTGTCCTGTTTCCGGTCCTCCGAGCAGAAGCCGTGTCTTGATATCCTCAATTGCGAGCGGCAGCATTGCAAGGACATTATTGTAATTTTGACTCGCCTGTTCGAACTGGTAATTCAGTTTATCGCCTAAATCCAGCCGTTTAGGATCCTCCTCATCAAGCTCCATGTATTTTCCGTAGGTATACTGGATTTCCCTGCGTACCTGACGGATGTCATCCATAATCTTCTTGGGTGAAATCATATCCAAGACATTACTGAATTTGAAATCCACATTTGCAAGTCCCTGCGCGCCTTTTGTACTCATCAGCGTAATAAGCATGTTCAAAAGGTCGTTCGATTCATTCAATGGGATTTCCGTAATACAGTTTGGCGGAATATTTTCCGGCTTTACCGGATTGTAGCGGATGCTTCCTGTCGTCGCATCGCACCATGAATACATAACCGGACTGAATTTTTCCAAAAATTCCTCAAAGCTTGAGACCAGCAGTTCCCCGTTGATTTCCTTGATTTTCTCATCATCCAGGCTGCTTTTTCCCCGCACATCCCCAATCAGCGTCAGCAGGTTGAGCCGTTCCGGATTGATTTCGGCAAACAGGATTGTCCTGTTTGTCTGTGTGATTGTTTCCATGCCTGTCAATTCCTCCTTAAATATTTTTATGTATAGATAATTGCAACAGTATAAATCACTAAGACAAAAAGCGCAGCTTTTTGCAATCAAGTGCGCAACGTATGTATACATATGCACTTGATTTTTTTACTGGAATGCCGCAATATAGTGGATTTCCAAGTCATAACTGCCATCCGGAGAGGTGATATAAATAATATCTCCAAAATGGATGCTGTACTGTATCTGCATGCACGCAATGGTATTTCCGACCATTACTCCGGATTTTGATCTGTGGTACAAAACCATGCTGCGGTTCTCATCCGCAATCAGAAAAATTTCATCCAACTCCAGCATTTTTGCCTGCTCAGGATAATTTCCAAACAGGGATCCAAGCGATACCCTGCCATCCTTTACCTTGTTCATCTGAAACGAAAGCGGAGGGATTTCCTCATTTTCCGGCGGCTGCAGCACAAAATATGCGTCCAGCTTCCCGCAAAAGTGATTTTGTTTCTTTTCCTCGGTCAGTCGCTCCAGTTCCGGTTTCGGTTTATGCGTCAGTCTCCACAGTATGATTATAATAACCGCTGCTGCCAGCAGGATAATCCACCAGTAGACCTGCCATAATGGAAGGATCCTGATACGGTAAGCATACTGTATTGCGCTTTCCCCGTCACTTACCTGTACTGCCACTATATATGTTCCCACGTTCTTAGGCGTAACCGTCAGCAGGTTCCCCTCCAAGACGGCTTCGATCCCATCCTGTACATCCGCAATGGCATAAGAAAGCATGTCACCGTCGCCATCCGTAAAATAATCATCCAGGCATAACGTCCTTCCGCCCTCCAATAATGTTCCGTCTTTTTCGGGAATGCTTCCAACAGGTATCGTGTTTGTTACCTCAATAGAGGCAGAAAATGTATGTTTTCCAAAATCATCTTCCAACACTGCATTGAATCCATAGGTACCGGAATGTGAAAAACGCAAATTCCCTTTTAGAACCCCGTCCGATACACGCGTTTCTTCCAATACTGCCGCCGGATCCTCACATACTGGTTCCCATGAAAATGTTTCATAAAATGCAGAGTCCGTTATGATTTCATTCTGCCGGTTCTTAAAATACACCTGATACTCCTGATTTTGGTTTTTCTTTGCGGCTGTCTGTATCTCCAGTACGGGTATCAATTCCCTATAGCTGATTACGTAAGCCTGTAAATCCTGTCCCTCATTCGTCTGTGAATGGATGACCAGTTCCTTTCCGCCGGTGCTGCTCCATGCATTTTCTATTTTCCCAACAGCATAATGTGACAGGTTGGTCATCGGGATTTCTTCCCCGCCATATGTAACTTCCGTTTCACCTACAGCCCCCGAAGAAATCAGCAGCACTTTTATTTCGTCCAAATACGGCGCATCAGGCATATACCTGATTTCCTGATTTCCTCCTGCATACTTTCCACTGGAAAGCTGGTGAATTTCATAAATCAGGTTATCTTCAAAAATCCCGTAAAAAACTTCAATTAGGTTTTCAGGACTTTGTACAGAATAGCCTTCCGCCCCCGTTTCCTCAGCAATTTCCTGTAATTCTGCTTTATTTCCATCGTACTGTCCAAAGGCTACTGTATAAATCTGTATATTTTCCTCCGAACACTGTCGAACGCATTGTGCCAGTTCCCTGTCTGACTGTTCTGCCGTCCGTTCACTGCCCTTTGGTAAATCCGTTTCCCCATCCGAAACCAGGACCATGACCCGCTTTGATGTTCCCCCTGCGGAAAATAAATCATATGCATAGGAAACACCCAGCCCGATATCCGTGTCGCCGGAATATGTAATTGCACCGAGTTTTTCTTTCAAATTCTCCCTTATCCGTGTCTCCGTAATGGACTCAGGGGACGAAAAAGACAGTATGTTTTCGTTGTAAGCCACATATCCCACACGTATGCTTCCTGTTTGGACGGTATCGATAAATGCCTGCACCATGTTCAGCCCCATTTTCGACGGATCGTTTGTTTTCATGGAACCGCTGCAGTCAATAACGAAAATAATGTCCAACGGCGTTTTTTCTGAAATGATTTCCTCGGCATATACTGTCTGCGAAAAGGCAAAGCATAAAATCAGGCAGCAAAGCAGTATTCGGGTTCCTTTCATGATTCCGTTTCCCTTTCCTATTTCAGGTTTCCCTTTGGTCTTTTGGGCTGATGGTAAATGGCTGCACATGCAGACGTTCTGCCGGACGCAGTTTTTTCTGCCTCATTTCTTGCAATCCTCTCCACAGCCTTCAAAACCTTACCTGAAATGTTTCCCGTTTTCTTCATCATACCTTAACCTCCTGTTTCAATATTTTTGCCAAACACATCAAAGCGGAACACAGTATCATGGCAATTGACATATAACATACATAAAGCCGGTTGATTTCCAGTACAGTCGAAGCGGCAATGACTCCAAACTCAATCAATGCGAGCAGTCTCGCCGCTTTCTTGGTTTCCTGCAGTTCAGACGAATCCATCGCCATATTGGGGTGATTCACGGTCCCAATAATTTCAATGGCAAGCAGCGACCAAACCAAAACTCCATACATCATGAAAAGTTTTTCCATCAATACAAATGCTACATGAATAACACCGATATAAGTTGCCACCGTCAGCAGATAACACTGCCAAAATTTATCCGCATGATAACCTCCGGTCCGTTTCCTCAAGGAAAGAAAAAATATTATAAATATAATCGTGGAAACAAACTGATGAAAAAACATACCAATCATTAACATGCTTGCGACCGCTGCCATGTGTTCTGTCATGGTTATCAAAGCGTATTCATAATATTCTCTGTTTGCTTTCTCTATTATGTTTTCATTTTCCATCCGGTCGACTAATTTCAATACCGCCTTTTCAACCATGTTTATCATGTCTCCTTTCACACCACTATAAGAAAAAAATAGAATTAATCAATATTATTTGCAGAATGTGCAGGTTTTTTGACAGAATTTGCAGAAAAAACAAAATAAAACGACAAAAAAACACCCCACAAACCTGCCATCTGCCTGTTTATGGGATATTTTTATTCATACGGGAATTGCAATTGAAAAATAAAACTCCCCGTCTTCATCTTTTATCGCATAGGAACCTCCATATTTCCTTGTAACTTCTATGATGTTTTTAATTCCTGCCCCATGCTCTTCTTGGTATGTTTTCGTGGTTTTTATCTCCCCGTTCTCGTAAACCAAAGGATTTTGAAATGAATTTTTTATTCCGATTTTCACCATTCCATCCTCAATGGCAATTTTCAGCTTTATAACTTTTCTTTCCCCGCATTTCCCACACGCCTCAATCGCATTGTCCAACAGGTTGCATAGTAATGTCACGATATCCTGATCCGCCATTATCAGTCCCGACAGGTCACCAACCTTTATCAGAAGAGCAATCCGTGACGCTGCTGCCTCCCGGTAGTTTGTAGTTAAGAGGGCGTGTGTAAGGCCAGTGTTGGGG
>CAMWNY010000145.1 GCA_947175775.1 uncultured Lachnospiraceae bacterium
GCCTGAGTCCTGCCGCAATCAGTTTTCCAAGTGTATTTAAAATAATACAAAAAACAACCATTCCAATATTGCGCCTGAACGATTTGCTGTCCATAGTGCCCCCTCCAAAAAAACAAATACCATCTTAGTATCAATGATAACATTCCTGATTACTATATTCAAGCATATGCGGCATTTTTTGAGATTTCTTGACGGAATGATATATTATCACAGAATATAAATGACTTTTTTACCCAATTGTGCTACAATTAAAAAAGTAACGCTTTATAGTAATGTTCATTCAACTTGTTAAAAATATAATACAATATAGGACAGGAGATTACAGACATGATAAAAATGAGAAAAAAGACTTCCGGAACGGCAATCGAATCTATTGCAAAGCTTATTGATATGCCATACAATCCGGCAAATGAAGAATTAAACAACATACACCGGCGCTTAATGAGCGGAAGAAAAGAGTTTGAGCAGGCGGTAACCAAAACATTGGATGCCGTAATCCAAATGAGCGCTATGGATTTGACCCTCGAAACAAATGTCGCAACAGTAGAGCAGATTAATACTTCTATTGAGAGTGCCGTTGACACCATCAGCAAGTCAACCGGCTCTACCGCAGGTATTACCTCCGAAGTATCAAAAGCACATGAAAGTCTGACTGCGACGATTCTCTCGGTTTCGGACGAATCCGCTAAAATCATGGAGGATATCAACAACTGTGAAAAGGAAATCACTTCCATCACAAAGCTGTCCGCCTCCGCAATTTCTACTGCCGAAGCAATGAAAACGGATATTTACGGACTGCTTGATATTATTCAGCATATGAATGAGGTTGTTGCGTCAATTAACGCAATTTCCTCCCAAACGAATCTGTTGGCATTAAACGCATCAATTGAAGCTGCACGCGCCGGAGAAGCAGGCAAAGGATTTTCCGTCGTTGCAGAGGAAATCCGACAGCTTGCAGACGAAACAAAGTCACTGACCGGAAGCATGGGCACATTTATCGCCAGCATTCAGGACGCTTCTAAAAAAAGCTCCGCCAGTGTTGATACAACCGTGGCAGAGCTTGGGCATATTAATGATAATATCCAAACCGTATGGAAGCTTACAGGAAATAACCGTACTGGCATGGAACACATTGCTGATTCCGTTTCTTCCTTGGCTGCCGTCAGTGAAGAAATCAGCAGCTCCATGAATGAACTGGACAGCCAAATGCAGTATGTCAACGGACAGTGCCAAAGCTTAACGGAAGATACTGCCTCTCTGGCAATTTCCAGCCACTCCATCGCAGAACTTGTCGCCCCCTCCAAAACAATTGAGCAACACTTGGACGAATCGACAAAGATTATGGGAAATATGGCACGCGACGCGTTTTATATGCTGGACAATCAGGTTCTCCTAAACTGTTTAAACAGCGCAATCGGTGCGCATCAAAACTGGCTCAATACGCTTAGGGAAATTGCACAAACCGGCACGCTCAAGGCATTGCAGACTGATTATACCAAGTGCGGTCTCGGACACTTTTACTATGCGTTTCACCCTGTAAATCCTGAGGTCGCGGATATTTGGAACGGTCTTGGCGAAAAGCATAAAACGTTTCACTCCTACGGCACTGCCATGATTGCCGCAGTCCGCTCCAACCGGACGGATGAACTGCCGCAAATCTATGAGCAGGCACAGGTGTGTTCAAAAGAACTGATTGCAGATTTTCAGAATCTTATTCAGATGATTGATGCGTTGACAAAGGAGAGGGTTCGGGTTTTTGAATAAACATGATATAAAAGCCGCCGCATTGATATTTTTATCCTGCATGCGGCGGCTACCCTGTTTTACCCTACGGTCAATATACTACTAACTCTTAAAGTTGTTTTCTGTAATGCCCTCTGCCCAAAAACACAATAAATCCTTTATCTCTTAGAAATTGCAATTGTTGGCGTATTTTTGCTTCAATATTATGATTGTTTCTATGTTTTTCCTGCAGCGCTTCCCCATAGGCATATACATCCTGAAGAGAAAACTCATCTGTTTCAATACGGTTCACACAGTTAAGCACATCAAGCAGCCATGAACGCGAAGTTATGTTTTGTGTTTCCAGCTTTTTTATTTGTTCATAGTGTTGTACTACTTCATCCGCTGATTTTAAAATTCCGTTTTCTATGATCCTTATTTTCCCCTGCTGCGGAATCTTATAGTACAAAATATTACAACCGGTCCACCCTGCACGCCGTGCCGTAGGCGCAAGCGGTTTTCTTTTTTCTATAATGTGCGGAGCAAAGAAAAACTTGGGAATCAACGTTAAATCTGTCACATTATAATCTTTAGAATACTGCATAACAAACAGTGCAGGATTTGTTATACTTGTTATTCTTTCCATCATTGTTGCATATGCACCATCATTAATCCTATTCCCTATTCTGCCTTCTTTGCTTTTTAACTCAAAGATTTCACCGCAGCAATTACATTTCATATCTGCTACAGGTTCATTATTTTTTAATCCACAGATATGGGGATTCCCGCAACAAGGGCAAAACATATTTTTTCCAACCCAATTCTCGCTCATGACCCGTATTTTTTGCGTTTTACTTTTATAATGTGCACCTAACGTCTCATCCAAATGTAAGTTCATTAAAATTCTGTCCATCCTTTTTTCATATTTTTATTATTACCAATGGAAAGATTCTTTTTCGAATAAATTAAATAAGAATAGCAAAAACCCCCGAAAAGCATTGGACTTTCGGGGGGTAAAAACATATTGTTGTATAATTATCTCTTTGAGAACTGCGGTGCACGACGAGCTGCCTTCAAACCGTACTTCTTTCTCTCCTTCATACGAGGATCTCTTGTTAAGAAGCCTTCCTTCTTAAGAGTCGGTCTGTAGTCTGCATCTGCCTGCAACAACGCTCTTGAAATGCCGTGTCTGATTGCGCCAGCCTGTCCTGTGTAGCCGCCGCCTTTTACATTTACAAGAATGTCAAACTTATCTGTTGTATCTGTTGCAGCCAACGGCTGACGAACGATAACCTTCAAGGTCTCCAAACCAAAATAATCATCAATATCTCTCTTATTAATGGTAATTTTGCCTGTACCGGGTGCTAAATAAACTCTAGCGATTGATTTTTTTCTTCTGCCTGTGCCGTAATATCTTGACGCATTTGCTGCCTTTGCCATTTTCATTTCCTCCTTTATTTATCACGCTGATTAAAATGTAAGTGTCTCAGGCTTCTGAGCTGCATGCTTGTGCTCAGGTCCTGCATAAACGAAAAGTTTCTTATACATTTCACGTCCTAAAGGTCCCTTCGGAAGCATTCCCTTAACAGCGTGCTCAATAACCTCTTCCGGTTTCTTCGCCAACTTCTCTTTTAAAGTTGTCTCTTTCATACCGCCAACATAATCCGAATGCTTATAGTAAATCTTCTGATCCAACTTCTTACCTGTTACGCTAATCTTCTCAGCGTTGATAACGATTACATAATCACCTGTATCGATATGAGGAGTAAAAATCGGCTTATTCTTTCCTCTTAATACGCTTGCAATTTCCGATGCCAAACGTCCTAATGTCATTCCTGTAGCATCTACTACATACCACTTTCTATCAATTGTAGCTGGGCTAGCCATAAATGTTTTCATTATGTTACCTCCGTATAATTAGCCTGTCGGCTCTCCTTTGACGTATATTCCCGCATGACTGCCTGAAATACGGAATGTCCGGACCGTATCTGCAAATCCGCAGGTCAACTAGATACAACCGCGTCGACAGGATTATCAAATATCGGGGCTATGATATTTACCTAATCGCACGTCGCCACATTGAAATATTATAGTACAGGGGCGTTCGTGTGTCAACACTTTTTCCATTATTTCACTTCATTTTTTCATGTCCCACTTACTCAAATTTATAATGCCTGACATCATACAGAAGCTTGTCCCACGCATCCTGATGTTCCACATAATACAATGGGCACAGCTTTTCGTTGCTGTCATAATGGCGCAAAATATCTGCCGCCTCCAAATCATACTCATGAATTAACCAAGCCAGCATATGTATAAGCGAATTATAAGTTTCCTGCGTAAACGAACCGTCCTCGCTGATATAACAGCACTCAATGGAAATGGAATCATTATTCCTTCCCATAACGGCATATGCCTCTTCATCCAAAGGAATACACTGTATGATTTCCCCCTCACAGCCGATAATAAAATGCGCGCTTGCCGCACGCTCATGTGTCTGTGCCAAGCCTTCAAAATAGCTCCGGTTCTGCGCAGCGGTCGTTTTAGGATTTGCCGTGTAGTGCACAAAAATATTGTTAACCGCGGCAAGCCTTGTTCCCGGACGGTTGTATTCACTGATGCTCAAAAAGTCCTTCTTTATCTCAGGCTTTCTCTCCGTCTTATCCGGTGTCAGATTTTCCCAAAAAACCGGCTGCTCTCCCTGACCTGCCGTCCTATCATCTGCATGCATTCCTAACTGCATTTCCTGATAAAGAAGCCGTACGACGAAAAAAAGAACCACGCACATCGCCAAAAGCGATGTAACAACGGCAAACCGATAAAGCCGAAGTCTGCGCTGCCTTGCTTTACGTCTTTGCAGCATTCTTGCATTTGTACGCACCGTATTGCGGTGCGTTCCGTTATGTCCCGCCGCATTTTGGCTATGTCTCCGCCGCTTTGGCGCTTGCCGCGGCGAAAGCAGTGTTATAATCGGAACATTTGCCCTTGACCTGTTTCTCTCTGCCGCTCTTTTGTGACTGCCTTGTTTTGCAGTGCGCCTTTGCACGGTTCCCGCATCAGCCGGTTTCACAACCTCCCATAGCTCCAAATCCTGTTTCCGCTGCGCCTGATAATTCATTTGTACCCCCCATTTATAAAATGTTCCTCTTTATTTATCCCCGCACTGCCGTCTCCCGCAAGCAGAAACGGCGGTACAATTGATCTCCCTCTTATATATTAGACGATCTGTAAAAGGAAAAAGTTGCAAAAAAAGTAATATTTTATAAATTATTTTATTATGTCAATCTCTAATCTGTCTCTAAATCATCAGACTACAGCGCTTTTTATAAATATTCATACCCAATTAGCGTAAGCCCGCATGCCGGAGCCGTAGGTCCCGCTTTCGTGCGGTCTTGCGCGTTTAAAATCTCCTTCACATATTCCGGCGCAATGCTGCCGCGTCCCGCCTCCATCAGCGTTCCCGCAATAATCCGCACCATATTATATAAAAATCCCGATCCCGTCACGCGTATGGTTATCATGTCGCCCGCTTTCTCTACCGTAAGGTCATAAATAGTCCGTACAGTTGTTTCTGCCACGGTATTGACACTGCAAAAACTCTTAAAATCATGTTCTCCCACAAGATACGCCGCCGCCTCACGCATTTTTTCCACATCAAGCGTTACGTACGTAAAATAAGAATACAGCCTGTACACCGGCATCGGAAAGGCACGGTTCAGAATTTT
Source organism: uncultured Lachnospiraceae bacterium (assembly GCA_947175775.1). Classification (GTDB taxonomy): domain Bacteria; phylum Bacillota; class Clostridia; order Lachnospirales; family Lachnospiraceae; genus COE1. The sequence goes on from CAMWNY010000145.1 coordinate 5,448, forward strand.
GTACTCGTACGTTTTTTTACTGTTTTGACGTCTCGGATGAAAATCAGACGCGACCTCCTTTGACAGTTGAATACGAATGTCCTCCGGAAGCTTTTGGTTCAATGCGTAAGACATTTTCTCCGCAGGCATTCTTGCATCCGTGTCAAATACCGCTATATTCCCAAACGCGTGTACGCCCGTATCCGTCCGGGAAGCTCCGATAACCTTAATGTCTTCCCGAAACAGTCCGCTGAGCGTTTCGTTCAAAACGGATTCGACCGTAACAACATTGGGCTGAATTTGCCAGCCGTGATAATTCGTACCGTCATACGCCACTTTCAACATTACCCGTTTCATACTCACACCCCGCCTGTTATACTGGTCAGCGAAAGCATAAGCGGCGCAGCATATCCTGCCGCAATCCCAGCCGCAAGATAACAAATCACAACTGCGTACGCGACAAAATCCCGGCGTTCATAGTGAAGCGGTTTCATTTTCGTACGGTGCTCTCCCCCGCGGTAACAGCGCGCCTCCATCGCCATCGCAAGATCATTCGCACGCCGGAATGCCGATATAAAAAGGGGAACCAGAAGCGGCACAAGACCTTTTGCCCGTTTGATAATATTACCGCTTTCAAAGTCAGCACACCGCGCAAGCTGTGCTTTCATAATCTTGTCTGTTTCTTCCATTAAAATCGGAATAAACCGAAGCGCAATTGACATCATCATCGCAATCTCATGCACCGGCACCTTTATTCGTTTTAACGGTCCAAGCATTTTTTCAAGCCCGTCCGTAAGCTGGTTTGGCGTTGTCGTAAGCGTCATAATCGACGAACCGATAATCAAAAAGCTCAAACGGATTGCAAGAAGAACGGCAAGACTGACGCCTTCTTTTGTAATCCTGAACTTCCATATTGTCAGCAAAGGCTCACCCGGTGTCAAAAACAGATTGAACACAACCGTTATCATCAGCAAAAATATAATTGCCTTCATTCCCTTTACCATAAACCGAAACGGCACCTTTGATAAATTTATCACAAACACCAAAAACAATGCCGCCACCACATAGCCCGCCGCATTGTCAAACAAAAAGAGAGAGATGATAAACAAAATTGTAGAACCAAGCTTCACGCGGGGATCAAGCCTATGTATCACGGAATCCGCCTGATAATATTGACCAAGTG
>CAMWNY010000146.1 GCA_947175775.1 uncultured Lachnospiraceae bacterium
GTCCAGATAATGCCGAAAACACTCCCGAACATAATCGAAGTCCCTAAACCTTTTGCGGCTTTCTCTCCCTCGCCTTTCCCAAGGTTAAGGCTGAAAAAGGCGGCAAGACCGTCACCAAAAAGAGTGGCAATGGCAATCGTAATCGTAGCGATTGGGGCGATAATGTTCGTGGCTCCGTTCCCCAAAAATCCTACGCCCTGACCGATAAAAATCTGGTCTACCATGTTGTAAAGGGAATTGATAATCAAAGCTATGATACTGGGAACGGCATAGCTTGTAAGTAGTTTTCCGATTTTTTCATAACCAAGTGGATTGGCTGTCGTCTGTGTGTCATTCATCATCGTGTCCTCCTTTAATTAGAATTCTAAGTATAAAGGTAAAAAATAGATTCAGCGAATTAACGAAAAAATTGTTGTGGGTGGTAATCTCATATGAAATCCTCCTTTCCTTTTAATTAGAATTCTAAGTATATAGGCAAAAGAATACCTATTTTGTATTCTCCGTCATTTGCAGAATGACCTTTTCAAAGACTTCCAAATCATCTTCGGATATACCGGCAAACATACTGTGCATATACTCATTGACACGGCTTGTAATATCGTCCTTTATTGCAAGTGTCTGTTCCGTCAATACAAGTTTTTTATAACGTCTGTCGCTGTCCAAACTTTCCCGGCGCAAATAGCCATTGCGCTCCAGATTGCTGATAAGGCTTGTGACAGAAGAACCCTTAATCTCTAAAAACTCTTCTATATCTTTCGGGAATATGTCCCTTGCTTCAGATTCAACGATAATATAGTGCAGAATAAGACCTTGAATACTGGTTATCTGCGTACCTGTGAAAAAACTTGAAAAGTATCTCAACATTCGCCGATTCAATTTGTCATATTTTTCCATTAGCTTTTTTTCGTCCCTCATGCTATCGCCCTGCCCCTACTTAGAATTCTAATTACAAGAATTCATTTTACTGCTACACATCTCAGTTGTCAAGTGCCCGAGAAAAGTTTATACCATTTTCATAAATGACGGAAAGAATTTTTTATAACTTTGGTAAAGCTGCCCCGTGTGGCATTGTGGGACATACGGGGTATTTTAGAGGGTTTAGGATTCCTCCCTTTTTTTCCATAATAATACGCAAAACTTCCCTGTAGCTGTCATTCACACGATAAAATGCCTTATACTTTTTAAAACTAACTGCATAAAAACCGGTAAAAGGCCCTCTGTATACAAGCGGTATTCCGGAACGCGGAAACCGTTTTTTCTTCTCTATCCCATCTATAAAATCATTCACATACTTGTCAGCGACATCAGGCTCTTTTGATACTTCATACATATCATCCCATACTGCATCCATATCGCCCATTGCCTCCGGTGTATAACGGATCTTATATTTTGTCATCTGTCATTCCTTCTGTTTTTAAAGTGGCTGCGGAAATCATCCTCTGAAATCCATCCTCCTTCTTCCGCGGAACGGATGCCCGCATTCAGTTCACACATCAGCTGAATCATGGCTTCTGCTTTCTGGAAATTTTCCTCATCTTTCATATCACGAATACTATATGCTCCATGTCCATTCCTTGTTAAATATACAGGCAATCCGGCAGATACTTTTTCTAAAACGCTGCCGTAATTTCTTAAATCTGAAACTGATGCGATTGTTGGCATATATACACATCCTTTCGATGAATTTATAAAAATATCAAAACATAGCCTATCCCTTTCTTCAACAGATTATTCGATGAATTTATCGTAACTTTTTAAAATATGATCCTATATTGTTTACCATTCCCCATAAAACCATAGCACAGATTTTATCGTTGTTCCCCTCTCAATAATCGTTTCTATATATCCCTTTTCGACAAAATCCGTTTCTATATTTCTGCTTTTCAACAATGAGATTTCGTTGTTCTCAATCTCATCCCATCTTTGTTCTTGTCCTTTTCTATCCCAAAATCCCTTATAGTAATCCTGACTGTAAAAAATTATGATTTGGGAATTCCACAGATGTGGACAGGCAACAAGTGCAACGACCTTGCAAAAGGGTAATTCCTGCGGTTTGGTTTGCATCAATTCAGCAGTCTTCTCCAGCCATTTTTTGATAAACAGCGTCTTTATTTTCCGCGAAGTTTTGGGCGATTCAATCCAAGGCAAACTTGGAACAAGAAAATGTTCAAATTCGAACATATGTTCTCGAAACGGTACCCATTGTTCAATCCTATTGCATAACACTCTTATTTTACGTTTTTGTCCTCTTTGTTTTTTGCGGTTCATGTCGTTCTCCGTCCTTAATCATTCTTTCGGCTATTGCCCTGTCTGTTTTGTATGCAACCATTTTCATTCGTTAAAGCGACAGCCCCTGATTATTTCCGTTGCTGCTCCTTTGGTCGAGGAAAAACGCAGGCTATAAAATAACGCGAAAACGGATTGCTTTTTTGCCTGCGCGTTCCGCCTTGATTTTTCCGCCGTGTGCCTCCGCGACTGCCTGTGCCATTGACAGACCGATACCTGTTCCTCCTGTACAGGCGCAGCGGGATTCGTCCACACGGTAGAAGCGGTCAAACAGCCGGTCCAAATCCGCCTCGTCCGGCAGGTCACAGGTATTAAACACTTCGATGCACACTTTCCGCCGTTTGCGGTATATATCCAAACGGATTTCTCCGTCTGCATCCGAATATTTCACGGCATTGTCAAGCAGAATGGACAGCATCTGTTGTATCGAAGCACAGTCGCCGTACAAAGTCAGCTTCTCTTCAATCGACTGGTGATAGCTTTTCCCCTCCGCATTTGCAAGCACTGCAAACGGTTCTGCGGTTTCCCACGCCGCGTCGCTTAGGGAAAATGTACTTTTTTCGGGAAACGGCAGTTCCTCGTCCAATCTTGACAGCGTCACAAGCTCTCCCACAAGGCGGGTAAGGCGCGCCGTCTGCTTTTGGATATTGGAAATCCACACATCATCCTCATGCTCCATCGCCGCAATATCGGCGCTTGCCGCAATGGAAGTGATTGGCGTCTTGAGCTCATGACCCGCGTCCGTAATAAAGCGTTTCTGCCGCTCGATGTTCTTTGCATAAGGTCTGATTGCATAGCGTGAAAAAAATACGACCAGTAAAAAAACCACCAAAATACTGAAAAATCCGATTGCAGCGGAAATCAGAAACAGGTTTTTCATAAACTGAAGCTGTTGCGACACATTTAAAAACAAAACGGTACTTCCGGTTTCATTGGTACTGACATGATAGCGGTAATCACCGTAATATCCCTTCTCTTTTCCTTTTGATAAAATCGCCTGCGCATACGCTTTTGCGGTTTCCTCGTCTATGGAATAAATATAATCCTTGGAAATCATCTCAAAATTCCCTTTAACATCGCGGTGTACGGCAAAAAAACGCGTCATAAATGGCGCTTCCGGTCCGCGTCCGCCCGCGGGCATTCTGTCAAACGGCGGGGACTCCTGTTTGGAGTGCCGCGGCGCTCTCTGTTCCTGTCTGCGCTCCCCCTGCTCATGTTCCCGCTGCGTATGTGCATTCTGTTCATATTCCAAAAGGCTGACTGCCAAATCATCTTGCATGGACGTCGTCCGGTGATAATTGGCAATATTAATTCCCACCACCAAAACAAGCATAACCGTCCCAAACGCCGCCATCGCCGCCAAAATGAAACGCCGCTGCATTTTTTTGAGCATATTAGTCCTTCCTCCCCCGTTTATTCCAACGTCTCTAACGAATATCCAGCGCCGCGCACCGTACGGATTTCTACATTGCCCTGAATCTGTTTCAGCTTTTTACGCACAAATCCGATGTACGTCCAAACAACGCTGATGTCCGCCTCGCAATCCTGCCCCCAAATCTTGTCCATCAGGTGATTTGTGGAAAAGACGAAATGCGGATGCCGCCAAAACAGTTCCGCGAGCTGGAATTCCTTATTATTTAAGCGAACGCTTTTCGAATTGCAAAGCAGTTCATACCGGTTACAGTCCAGCGCCACGTCCCCAAAGGACAAAATCTGATCCGTATAATCCGCGTTTCTGCGGGAAAGCGCCTTCACCCGCGCAATAAATTCTCTGCTCGCAAAGGGTTTCGGAAGATAGTCGTCCGCCCCTGCGTCCAACCCCGCTACCCGGTCCTCAATCTCCGCCTTTGCCGTCAGCATCAGAACCGGAACGCCCGACCTGCTTTTCCTGATTTGGCGCAAAACCTCCAAACCGTTGACCTTTGGCATCATAATATCCAGCACAATCACGTCATACGCCGCACACGCAAAACAATCCAAGGCATCCGCGCCGTTATGGACAATGTCTACGGAAAACTTATTTTTTTCGAGCAGAAACTGCAGCGCCTTTGCAAGCTCAACCTCGTCCTCGGCTATTAAAATCCGCATCGCTATCCTCCATTTCTACTGTTTATTATGGTTCCAATCCTTTCCTGCGTTCTTTCCAGTCCGGCATCATCATTGTCACAAAATTCCAAAAATCTTTGGAATGATTGGGGTGAATGAAATGCACAAACTCGTGCAGCACAACATATTCAATAGCGGCTCTCGGCGCCTCAATCAGGCGGCTGTTTAATGTGATAATGCCCTTCTTGGGCTGACAGGAACCCCATCTTGACTTCATGGTTCTGATTTTGAGCGTTGGGAATGGGACATCGTATTTTTTGAACGCTGCATACGTTTGCAAAATCAATTCTTCAAATACCGCCGTCTGATATTCCTTTAGCCATCTTGTCATCAGGATTTCTTTGCGGCGGAAATTTTGCTTGTCCTTCACTCTTAAAATTATGTAAACTCCGTCTGAGCAGACCTCCTCGTTCGGCGTCTCCTCCACTTTTAGTCTAAGGCTTTTGCCGAGTAACGTATAGCTTTCACCACTGACATATTGCTTTGGAATTTGCGGGTGTAAGGCTCTTTGCTCCTCGTATTTTGCAAGCGCGGATAAAATAAAGTCCTGATTTTTTCGGATAAAATCGTCAATAAATGTGACCGGAACGCGGGGAGACGCCGATACCAGCACGCTGCCGTCCTGTTTGATTCTTAAATTAACGTTTTTGACTTTTTTCCTTGTAAGCAGATAGGTAATCACGCCCTGTCCGCAGGGGACTTGGCGTTGTTGTGGTTTTGCTGTCATTATCCCTTATATCTCCTTATTGCAATTAATATGACGTTTTCAATTACCTTGTCAATTGTGTCATAAGAAAAGTTACATGTTCCTGCACGCTCATAGTCATAAAACAGATTATCAATATCCGTTGCAATTTTGCCATGAATGCTTGTGTTATTCGTCCAATCCACACGGCTGTGCTTATCAATGATTTTTGTTATCCCAATCGCAATATCTGCAAGAGTATCCTGTTTGTCAATTTCCTCGGATGGTTTTATACCATCGCCCATCACCAAAGGCGAACCCGCAATCTGTTTTCCGCCATACGTATCGCCGTCCGCAGCAATAGCCGATTGTGAAACTGCTGCCACAGCCGTATCCCACTCTCCTTCCAAAATAGGATAAATATTATCATAAAATGCCTGCGCATGGACATTGTTTTTCAATTTCCCAGGATAGACAGAATTAAATACACCAGAAACATAGTCCTGCATAATCGCACGCAGTTTTTCATACCGCTGTGCCTCTGTAATAATCTGCTCTTTATACTGTAGCAGCGTTTCTTTAATCCGATTTGAAAAACTGTCATAATATGCAGGATTTTCATCATGCCGCTGACTGATACTTTTTGCAAGTTTTGACTGCACCGCATCCGCCTTTGCCCTCACGGAGCCAAGCGTCTCCAGCTCCTTTTCCACTTCTGCCTGATTCATAATATCAACCGGCTCTGTAATTCGTTTTAATCCCGCCACTGACAAATGTGTATCAAGAAGGTTTTGCATAATCGGTTCAAACACTTTATTGTCAATCGCATCGCAATAGCAAATCTTAACGGAACGCCTTACTTTAGAGTAAAACACAAACGCGTTTTGGTATTTTATCCGTTCTTCCCTTGGGATGGTTTCATATAATTCCACGGAGTTCAGAACAACTGCCAAATCCCTTCCAAACCTGCATAAAAGTTTGTAAAATTCCTCCCTTACTTTCTCGTCCGCCAAAAACTGCTCCGTTTCATTTACATCACTTTTATTATTTACAGGCAAAAACAACTCTGTCAATCTGCTATAAGACTGACGAATACTCCCCACAACACCGATGATGTCTGTCATCGTTCCCTTTAAATCGCTGTCCGCAAAATTTTCAAGACCTGCGCCCATATACATATTCATCGCATCATCCAGTTTTTGAATCAGACCACGATAATCAATAATCAATCCATATTCTTTACCTTCATATAAGCGATTGGTTCTCGCAATTGCCTGCAAAAGTCCATGCTCTTTTAGCTCTTTATCAATGTACAGCACCTGACATCGCGGCGCGTCAAAACCTGTAAGTAACTTGCTGCACACAATCAAAATATCAATGTCGCCATCCACAAATCTGTTTTTTACGGAATCCTCATAGGAATCGGCATCACCGTAGCGTTTCATCATTTTATTCCAATATGTAAGGACCCCCTTATCTACTACAATATATTTATGGTTAATACCCCTTACAGCCAGTAAGGAATTACCC
>CAMWNY010000147.1 GCA_947175775.1 uncultured Lachnospiraceae bacterium
GCATTGCCGCCGTAATTGCCACAATATCCTCATTCCGGTCCCCAAGCTTGCACATCACGGTTGAAAACACATCCGTATAATTTGACTTTGCTTTCGGTTTTAACGGAATCCCCGTTTCCACGTCAAACGGCTCCGCTCCGTGAAACCGTGCCGGATGCCGCTCCGCCGGCGCAAACCCTTTGCCTTTTTGCGTCAGCACATGCACGAGTACCGCGGACTTGCAGCGTTTTGCTTCCCGAAAAACCTTGAGCATCGCGTTAATGTTGTGCCCGTCCACCGGACCAAGGTACGTGATACCCATATCCTCAAAAAACATTCCGGGGATGACAAGATGCTTTACGGAACTTTTCGCCCTTCTTATGCTTTGCACAACCGAATCAAGCTTTTTGTCCATGAGCGAATTGTAAACCCCTTCCTTAATATCAAGATACTTGTCCGCCGTTCTGATATTATTCAGGTACTTTGACATGCCGCCGACATTTTCCGAGATTGACATATTATTATCATTCAGCACAATGATATAGTTTGTCCGGATACGCGCCGCATTGTTCAGGGCTTCGTACGCCATTCCGCCCGTAAGGGAACCGTCGCCGATTACGGAGACAATCGTGCTGTCTTCCCCCTTCAAATCTCTTGCCTTCACAAGTCCTAACCCTGCCGATACGGAGGTTGAGCTGTGCCCCGTGTCAAAACAGTCGCACTCGCTCTCCTTTCTTTTGGGAAAGCCGCTCATGCCGCCGTACTTTCTAAGCCGCTCAAAGCCCGCCCGCCGTCCGGTCAGAAGCTTATGCGTATACGACTGATGTCCCACGTCCCAAACAATCTTGTCCTTTGGCAGGTTCAGGCTTAGATGCAATGCCATTGTAAGCTCTACCGTGCCCAAATTCGAGCCCAAATGACCGCCTGTTACGCTAATCTTGTTAATCAGAAAGTCCCTGATTTCCTCCGCCAAAAGATCGTAGTCTTCCGGCGCTACATCTTTAATGTCATTCTCTTTTTCTATTCTTTCGAGTATCATGCCACATCTTCGCCCTTTCTTCTTCTCATCCGAATTCCTTCATCCGAATTCCTATTTCAAACGCGTAATCAGGCTTTTTACCAAATCCGTCAAAAATTCGTTTTCATACCCTTTTTGACGCAACGCTTCCAAACGGCTTATCGCATGAGCAGACAGTTCCTTTTGTTCGCGTGATGCCTCGTCAATCCCCTTTAACGTAACATATGTTGTTTTATTATTTTTTTCATCGCTGCCAATCGGCTTTCCAAGTTCCTCAAAGGTACTTGTCACATCTAATATATCGTCCTGTATCTGAAACGCAATCCCAATCTCATAAGCCGCCTGCTCGATGATGTCAACCGCCTCGTCACAGGCTCCGGCAAGCACGGCGCCAATCATCATCGATGCCTGTATCAATGCTGCCGTTTTATGCTCATGAATATAGAGAAGCTGTGAAAGCTCCAATGCGTCTCCCGCGCGTTCCGCCGCAATATCGGCATCCTGACCGCCAATCATTCCGTATATTCCTGCCTTTTTTGCAAGAATCGAGAGCGCCCTTGCAACGCGCGCGGCATCTGCTCCTTCACACGAAAAAGCCGTGAGCGCCGTCTCAAACGCATAATTTAACAGCGCGTCTCCCGCAAGGACTGCCACGGCTTCGCCGTACTGCGCCCAGGTCGTCTTTTTGCCGCGTCTGTATTCATCATTATCCATCGCCGGAAGGTCATCGTGCACGAGAGAGTACGTATGAATCATCTCGATTGCTGCCATAAACGGCTCAATTACCGTCCCATTCCCTCCAAACAGTTTATATGTCTCCCACATCAGCATCGGACGAAGACGCTTTCCGCCCGCGTTGACGCTGTAATTCATCGCCTGAATGACCTCTGAGGTCCGCCCCTGCTCCTTTGGAAGATATGCCTCTATGATTTGCCAAACCGCCTCCGTACGGCGTTTTATTTCTTCTTTCATCCGAATTCCTCCAGCTCTCCGCGCTCATTGAGCTTCAAAACTTCCTTCTCAACCTTGTCAATCTTATCGTTGCAGGATTGGATCAGCTTCATCCCTTCTTTATACAATCGAAACGATTCCTCCAGCGAAATGTCTTCCTGCTCCAATTTTCCAATTGCCGTCTCCAGTTTCTCAAAGGTTTCGTCAAGCGTCAGCTCACGTGCCATAATCCACCTCCGTAACACCCGTTGTTTTTGCATGTATCATACCGTTTTTTACATAAATCCGCACTGCCTGTTCCGGCTTTGCCTTGCGAATATCGTTTAAAACCTGCCCGTCTTCATTTTCCACATAGGCGTACCCCTGACTTAACTTTTCCAAAGGTGAAAGACCTTTTAGCTGCTGCGCAAACAACGCCATTTTGTGACGGTTATCAGTCAGACGCTTGTCCATAAGCCCCGAAAGCTTTTCCTCCAAATCCATACAATACATCCTTTTTTGCTGCAGCTGACTGACAGGGCTTAAATATTTAAAACGCAGTTTATGATTTTCCAGTTTCGTCTTTTCCCACTCTAAACGCTTTTCCATATGATGCTGCAATGTGCTCTGATACAGCGCTATTTTTTCGGTAAGCAGGTTAAAATCATACACCGCAAGCTCTGCTGCCGCAGAAGGTGTCGGCGCTCGCAAATCCGCCACAAAATCAATGATTGTCGTATCTGTCTCATGACCGACCGCCGAAACGATTGGAACACAGCAGTCAAAAACTGCCTGCGCCACAATTTCTTCGTTAAATGCCCACAAATCCTCTATGGACCCGCCGCCCCTTCCCACAATCATCACGTCCACGCCAAGCCGTTCCAGCGCATGAATGCCGTTTACAATACTTGCGGGCGCCTGTTCTCCCTGCACAAGCGCGGGATAGAGGATAATCTGCACATACGGATTGCGCCTTGTTGCAATATTGATTATATCGCGCACCGCCGCACCCGTAGGCGCAGTCACCACGCCGAGCGTCTTAATGAAACGCGGTATCGGCTGCTTGTATTCCGGCGCAAACATGCCCATTTCTTCAAGCTCTCTTTTCAGCCGGTCAAACTTCTCATACAAAAGCCCCGCGCCGTCAAGCGTAATCTGTTTTGCGTACAGCTGATACTTTCCGTCTCTCTCATAAACGTCAATCGTACCGCCAACCACGACCTGCTGCCCCTCCTCCAGCCGGAAGGAAAGACCGGCGCGGCTGCCGGCAAACATAACACATGCTATTATTCCTTTTTCATCTTTCAGGGTAAAATAAATATGTCCCGATGAATGATATTTACAATTGCTGATTTCCCCTTTCACAAAAATAGTTTGCAGCATATAATCCTGCGCAAACATATTTTTGATATAGGAGTTTACTTGGGCAACAGTGTAAACGTTGCGCATGTTCGGCTGCCCTCCTGCACTTTCCTTAGACAAATTTCGCCAGCACTCCATTGACAAAGCCCGACGATTCTTCCTGTCCGAACCGCTTGGCAAGCTCAACCGCCTCATTGATTGCAACGCCCGCAGGCACATCCTCGTCAAACGAAATTTCATATACCGCAAGACGCAGTATGGTGAGGTCTACCTTTCCCATTCGCTGGGTTGTCCACCCCTTCGCCTGCTTATTAATCATCGCGTCAATCTCGTCAAGCTTCTCGATAATGCGGTTCCCCTTTTTGGAAATATAAGCCGCATCTTTTTCGTCTGCCGCAAGCTCATCATCCTCAAAGAAGAAACGCTCCTGCTCCGGCATTTCGTCCCTGTCGTTAAATTCCACCCGAAATATGAATTTAAAAATCTGTTCTCTCAGCTCCCGCCTGCTCATCTTCAACCTTTTTCCTTACGTTTTTCTATTTGTTATCCTGCATTCTGATGCCGATGATTCTGATATTCACATCAGACACCTCAAACCCTGTCATCGTTTCCAGCGCGCTTTTTACTTTTTCCTGTACTTTATTACAGGTAGCACGAATATTGTAGCCGTATTCAAGCGTAAGCGCCAAGTCAACGGATACCGTTCCCTCAAGAATGTCTACCTTTACGCCCTTTGTCTGCTTCTTCATAACGATATTCGTTATACCGACCTTTCCCATGAGCTCATCCGTAATATTGCCCGACATCGCACTCACGCCGTCAACCTCCATTGCCGCAAGACCTGCAATCATGGCGACAACGTCATTTGCGATTTTTACCGTACCTAAGCCGTCAGCGTCCGTGATACAGCCGTTTTTGCTCTTATCTGTTTCCTTATCCATATGCTTCCTCCTAGTCTGACTTTTTTCCAATTTCACTTTTTATAGATAGTATAGCACACCCTTCAATATTTTGCCTAGTATAAATCGAATATATACAATCTATATAGTAACAGTTTAGCCTTCGGCTTCCTGTTACTAGCATCAATCCATGCAAAACCACTTCGTGGTGGCTTGATGCATCTCTTCCACTACGCTGTTTTACGGACTTTGCAGCGTAGTGCAAAGTCCTGGGATGAACTGTTACTCTATATATTAAAATATATTCCAAAAGCTTATCGTGCAAAGCGCATCGTTTGAGGCGTAGGATATTGTTCCTTCGCTTGCATGAATGATTCCGAAAATCTGACGGTCGTCGATTATTTCTGCAAGCATTTCCCGATACACCTGTTCATCAGCACACTTTAGCGTAACATAATCCGCCATCTTCACGGCATCACTGTCAAAAATATTTTCAAGCTGCTCACGGTCATAGTGGTCAAAGTACAGCCCTTCCCGTACATAATAATTGTCCTGTGTGCTGTCACACGCCGGAAACACAACCGCCTCCTCAAACGTATGCGTCTTGGACAGCTCGTCCGACGTAACCAAAAAATAATCGTAATTAACCGGCGGCAAAAAAAACGCATCCTCCGCCTGCTGCGTTTCGCTTCCGCCATAAGAATACGAAGCGTCTCCCCACGTGGGGTCCAAATAATAATAGCTGCCGTTTACCCTGACCAGGTTCCATGCATGGCGCTCTGCTCCCGTATAGCCCGTTACCAAAACCGACTGCATACCGACTTTTTGGAGCATATACTGCATCGCTTTCGCATATCCCTGACAGACAGAACGTCCGCCCAAAAATACAGAACATATATTCTGATTGTTTTCGGCATCCTTATCATACTCCGTATTGTCAATCAAGTATTCATATAAATACTTGACCGTGCTGTACTCATCCTCATTGAGCGGCACCTCACGCATACAGCCTGTGAGCGTTTTTTCAATATCCACCAAGGAACGTCTCGCCTCGTCGCGCGTCATGGAATACGTCCCCGCAAACGTAATCTGCGTAAGCACATCCCCCATAAAATGTTCCGTGTACTTAAAACCTTCAACATAAAACAGCTCCGGATGGTCATTTAAGACATACTCAAAAACCCTGTCAAGCTGTGCGCTGTCAAGCGTAGAAACAGCAACCTCGCCTGACATCGCCGTCAATGCATCCAAAATCTCCAAATACAGTGCCTGCTCCGGCGCGCTCAAATGATGATACGTATAATAAATTTCCGGTATCTCCCGTTTCGGTTCCTCCTCGTCCAGTGTCTGTGTTTCGTTCGTCTCGTGTGCTTCGGACCGCATGTCCTCACCGCTTTCCGGCAAAGACGCGTCAGGAACGTGCTCTGTCACCTGACATCCGCTCAGTCCGAGTATAATAACGCATGTTATTAAAGCAATAACGTGCGCTATTCTTTTGATTCTGCTAAACTCTGCCATGAACGATTACTCCTTGATTTTAATTTCGTCCAAATTCCGAAAGCACAAGCCCCTTATTGCGGTCCTGCGTCATTCCAATGCTCCACTGGTTGATAAACAGAAGCAGCGGGTTGCCCTTTAAATCCTGTATCTTCTTCATATCGGAAGTGCCTGAAAGCCTGTCTAAATCCACCTCGTCCTTATTCTCAATCCAACGGATATATTCATAAGGAAGCGGTTCGAGTTTAATCTCCACATTGTATTCATTTTCCAAACGGTATTTTAAGACATCAAACTGCAAAACACCCACAACGCCTACGATGATTTCCTCCATACCGGTATTAAATTCCTGGAAAATCTGAATTGCACCCTCCTGTGCAATCTGATTGACACCCTTAATAAACTGTTTTCGTTTCATCGTGTCAATTTGACGCACCCTTGCAAAATGCTCCGGCGCAAAGGTCGGTATTCCATCATAACAAATGTTATTTTTAGGCGCGCAGACCGTATCGCCAATGGAAAAAATGCCGGGGTCAAATACACCGATAATATCCCCCGCATACGCCTCGTCCAAAATTTTTCGCTCGTCCGCCATAATCTGCTGCGGCTGTGAAAGACGCATCACCTTGCCGCCCTGGACATGCTTTACTTCCACGCCTGCGTCAAACTTTCCGGAACAGATGCGCATAAAGGCAATCCTGTCACGGTGCGCCTTGTTCATATTCGCCTGGATTTTAAATACAAACGCCGAAAAATCATTTTGCACAGGGTCAACAATTTCTCCTTCCGAAATACGCGGAAGCGGTGTCGTCGCCATTTTTAAAAAGTTCTGCAAAAAGATTTCCACGCCGAAATTCGTGAGCGCCGAGCCAAAGAAAACAGGTGTCAGTTTTCCACGCCGGACTTCAGCAA
>CAMWNY010000148.1 GCA_947175775.1 uncultured Lachnospiraceae bacterium
ATCGTGCTGAATGCGTCGTTAAGAACGTTAAAATGCTCTCTGACCTCGTCCGCCTCGTCAATAAACGCCGTCATGTAAAAATAAAACTCCGAAAATAAAATTGACACCGGTTTGAGCTTGCGTGTGACGATTTCCTGCCCCTTCATTTTCTGATACTCAATTTCGATATAGCAGCACTTCTGTATCGCCTCGCCGATTTTCCACATTGTGTCAATGAAAACCGTATTATGCTGGGGCGGCACATAGTAAAACTGTTCGTTTTGGATAAGCTCCCGGACAAGCCTGTGATTTTCGGGCTTTGCGCAGCAGTCCACCAGCCGTTGCAGCGTGGAATCCATTTCCTTCTTGGTAAATGCCCTGCTGTCCAAAAGGATTTTACAGACTGCAAGGATTTCACTGTTTGTAAAACGCATCTGTGACGCCTGCACAAGGTGGTAGGCGTCCTTTGTGCGGTCATATTCCACGGTGCTGATGACGCCTGTGTCCTTTACATTCTGTGACAGGAAATTGCGGATTTCCTCAATGTCCCGTTGGATACTTCGGACGCTCACGCCGTATTTTGCCGCTTCCTGTGCTTTGTTCAGGAATCCTCCGTTCATCAGGGTTGTGTACATACTGAGAATGCGATCCATTTTTCCGTTTTTCTCAAATTCATTATCCATATTCCTGTTCAACCTCTTCTCCATTCTGAAGCCTTATTGTGTATCATCCATATGTATCCACATATCGTCTTTTTAATTGTGTCAAGCGTTGCACTTTTTTCAAATATACTGCCGCATAGTTGTCCCTGCATATCAGTTTGATGTAAAATTTTATATTTAACCGAATGTTCCTCAAATTTTCACGCATTCACTTATGTATAAATTATATACTAAATACATTATATAATTTATACAAGAGTTATGCAAGCAATTTTGAACGGGTATAATAATACCAAAAACAGGAGGACATCCTATGGTACGTTTGCGGGTTTTAGACATTTTAGAGGAACAACATCATACCAAATACTGGCTTTTTAAGCAGATGGAAATGAGTTATCAGAATTTTTCCAAACTCATCAATAACGAAACGCGCTCCATCCGCTATGAAAATATTGAAAAGCTCAGCAAATTTTTGGACTGCCCCGTAGGCGACCTGTTTGAAACAGTGGACACTCCCGATGCCAAAGACGCCTGACTGCGGTCGGCTTCTAAATTATGTTTTATGATATTCATTATACTAAACCGCATGGACATCAGTCTGTCCATGCGGTAATTTTTCCTAAAATTCTGTTTTATAGTGTAGAATATATATGAACATCATATAGTAAAACAGAATAAACTTATTAAACTCAACTTGGGAAAAACGTTTTTTACTGTTTATTTTCCTGAATCTATGATATGGTAATGATAGAGATTAAAATTATTCATTGTATCACGACAAGACAACTATTGTAGAGCCTGATATCTCTGTTATTTGTGATACGAAAAAGCTTACTGAAAAGGGATACAGCGGCGCGCCTGATTGGATTATTGAAATTGTATCACCGTTCAATGCCATCCATGACTATATCACCAAGCTCAATATGTACCATAACGCTGGCTCACATTGTGTACGCTTTACTATATCATAGAGGTATTAAAGGAGATGAGCAATCAGACATTCCTTCCCCTTAAAAGCAAAACCATACTTTCTGATATTTTCTGGCTGAAAACCATCTGCAACAAGTTTTGCCTCGTACCGTTTTTCTTCTATTTGGTTCAGGGCATTCGCAACCGTTTGGGCAAGATCTTTTTCTTTCATGGGCTTATGCACCTTAAACTCTATAATATAGGCACAGTCCTTTTCCCTGTCCTTTGGAACAAGCATAATATCATACCGCCCAAAACCGCTCTCCCTGTTCGACGTAATCTCAAACCTTCCGTCAAGCTCCACCATCAGCCCCAAAACAAAACCATGATAAAACCGTTCGGGTGCATCGTCATCTGACACATTTTTGGCAATATCAAAACTTGAAAAACTGTACAGTGCAATCTTATTCATAAACTCATTCATTGCGTCCACATCATTTATAAGCAGTGCTTTTATAAAATTATTATATGCCGTTTCTGTGCTTCCATCAAACCAGCCTTTCACCATGTCCTCAAACATACTTGCCACTTCCATGTTTGTGAGTGCCAGCGTATATACCTTCTTTTTGCGCTCCCCAACGCGCTCAAGCCTTACGACCTTTAAGTACCCCGTTGCAAGCAGTAAGCTCCAGACTGCGCCTGTACTTCCGTCCAATTGATTAAAAACAATCTGCTCATTTAATTCTGTCGTCAATGTCCTGCCTGCAAGCAAATCCTCCATTGCACTTTTAACTGTAGTATTCCCCTGCCGTATCAGGGAACTGACAAGCCCGTTTCCACTTGTATCTGCCCAATAAGTATCATACTCACCATCATTATCTATAAAAGATGCAATTGACCAAGGATTATAGATATCTGAACAGGAACCAAATGTAAAGCCGTCATACCATGCCTTGACACCCTGTTTCTCCTCACCAAACCCCGTATCGTCAAGTGCCTTGAACACTTCTTCCTCTGTAAACCCAAACGCCGTGGCATACTGGCTCGAAGTCGTGGTTATCACTTTCAGATTATTCAGGTCTGAAAAAATGCTCTCCTTGGAAATTCTTGTAATTCCTGTAATTACACCGCGGCAAAGGCAGGGATTTGTCTTGAAGGTGCTGTTAAAAAAACCCCTGAAAAAAGTGACCGCCTCGTCCCAGTACCCCGAAAGCCATGCCTCCTGCATCGGCGTATCATATTCATCAAGAATAATAATAACGTCTTTGTCATAATAACGCTGCATAAAACCAGCCATTGAATGGACCGCACCTGACGCCACAGCTTCTCCCATTTGAGGACATATGCTTTCATAATAGGCCCTCTCCTGTTTACTTAATAAATTTCCATCCAGCAGATAATTGTTCTGTTCATACAATTCAGCAATTACCTTAGCGATTTTATACTCCATGTCTTCATATTTTGCCGCCTTGATATTCGCAAAGCTCAGGAAAATTACTGGAAATGAGCCTTGTAACTGCCTGTACTTTTCCTCGTTCCAAATGGAAAGCCCCTCAAATAAATCACTTCTTCCCTTATACCTGTTTGAAAAAAAGCACTCAAGCATGCTCATATTCAAAGTCTTGCCAAATCTGCGCGGGCGCGTAATCAGCATAACATCTGTCCCACTATCCCACCATTCTCTGATAAAATCTGTCTTATCAATATAAAAGGCTTTCTGCTCCCTTATTCTGTCAAAACGCTGTACCCCTATATTTACTATAATATTATTATCCATTCTTTCACCCCCAAACAAATCAATGACCTTGTTATCATTATATATAATACAGCTCTTTTTCACAATACAAACACAGCATTAAGAACTTCAAAAAAGCCAGCATGTCCGTCTTACCCTGCTTATAACAAATGGTTTCCACAGTGCCTGCGTAGCTGTTACAGCTACAAGGCACTCCTCAAGCACAAAGCATTTGGCGAATCATTGTCCAAATGCTTTGTGCTTAAGAGGCTTGTACATTTTCAATCTACCTCATCTCCCGCACTCTCCCGTGTCCCCACGCATAATTTCAATCCCATGCGCCAGTGTCGGCAAAATAAACGAAAGACTCTCCTTCACCGCCTTCACGCTCCCCGGCAGATTAATAATCAGCGTCTGACCACGCATCACGCTTACCGCACGGCTAAGCATCGCCCGCGGCGTTATCCCTAAACTATACTGCCTGATTGCCTCCGCAATCCCCGGCGCATTCTTCGTCGCGGCGCGCATCGTCGCCTCCGGTGTGCAGTCCCTCGGCGACAATCCCGTCCCGCCCGTCGTAAACAGCACATCTACCTGGTCCTCGTCGCAAAACCGCACCATCTCCTGATACAGCAGCTCTTCCTCGTCGGGCAGAACCACCGAGCGCACAATCTCATACCCGTTTTCCGTAAGCAATTCACAAACCGCCGGACCGCTCAAATCCTCGCGCTCCCCGCGGCTTCCCTTATCGCTCGCCGTAATGACGCCCGCCCGAAACTTCGGTTTTTCCCTGATAACAAGTTCATCGCCCACACTCACCGTACCGCCGTGCAGCACGCGTGCAAACACGCCCTCGCGCGGCATAATGCAATCGCCCACCTGGTGAAAAATTTCACATTCCGAATGACACTGCTTGCCAATCTGTGTAATCTCCAAGACAACCTCATTGCACGTAAAAACCGTTCCGACCGGATACGTCTTAAAGTCAAACCCTTCCACCAAAAGATTCTCGCCGAACGCGCCGTCCTCAACCTTTGCCCCGCGCGCCCGAAACGCCTCAACCGCCTCATACGACAAAAGGCTCACCTGCCTGTGCCAGTTTCCCGCGTGCGCGTCATTTTCCAACCCATGGTTTTCAATCACCGCCGAAGTCCCGATATTGCGTTTCGCCGTTCCCTTTTTCTCACTGATACATACTGCCTTTATCATTCCCATCTTCCTAACCTCCGATCTGTACCATCTTGCGTTTCTCTTCATGCTCCTGCGCTGTCTTGTCTGAAAATGAATGCGCCCGCGGCTTCTCTTTCACTGCCGCCGCAATCCGCTCCCGTATTTCGTCATCCTCCGCCCCCTGCCGCAAAAGCGGTTTCAGCGCAAGTCCGTTATCATAATGCAGGCAAAGCTTTAACTGCCCGTCCACCGTCAACCGCACACGGTTGCACTCCCCGCAGAACTTATGCGACATCGGACTAATAAAACCGATTTTTCCTTGAAAGCCGTCAAACGCATAATACTGTGCCGTCTCACTCTTCTTTTCCGGCGGCACATTCTGCGCCGCTCCATATTGCAGCTCTAGCCGCCCCAATATCTCCTCCGAGGAAATTCCGTGAAAATTCTTTCCGCACCCAATCGGCATCAGCTCAATAAAGCGCACATCCACGGCTTTTTCCCGTGCAAGCTGCGCAAGCTCCTCAATTCCGCCGTCGTTTAATTCCCGGCACGGCACACAGTTTATCTTCACAATCATCTGCGCCGAAAGCGCCGCATCAACCGCCGAAAGCACACGCGCAAGACCGTCATACCCCGTAATCTGCTCAAATACCGGTGGTTCAAGTGTATCCAAACTGATGTTTATCCGTTTTAGTCCCGCCTGTTTCAGCGCGTCAATCCGCTCCTCCAAAAGCAGCCCGTTCGTCGTCATCGCAATGTCCGAAATCCCCACAAGACCGTTTACGTCGCCAATCAGCTTTACAAGATTTTTGCGCACCAGCGGCTCACCGCCCGTAAAGCGGATTTTTTTCACGCCAAGCGACTCCATAATGCGCACCACCCTGAAAATCTCTTCCAGTGTGAGTACCTCTTCATGCGGCAAAACCTCCACACCCTGCTTGGGCATACAGTACCTGCACCGCAGATTGCACTTGTCCGTCACCGAAATCCGCAGATAATCAATTTCCCTGCCAAACCCGTCCTTCATCGACACACCTTATCCTTCACTATCTACTAACTCACAAATTTGTCGTGTGAAGTTTCACACTTATTTCTCCATTAAAATCACTTTATCCCGTGGAATCCTCAAGTACAGTGGCTTGCCCGCAATCCTGCGCCAGTCCTCTTTCGCGAGTTCATACGTCATCACCGCATACCCTGTTTTTTCCTTCACCGTCCTGTTCGTAAACAGCACGACAAACGAGAATGTATCCTCAATCACGCGCAAAATCTCGCACGCGATCACATTATCCGCATCTCTCTCATTCTCACTCACAAGCTCCAAAAAATGCGCACGCACACCCGCATACCGGAACACCTTGCCCTGCGCCCCTGTAACAGCCGGAAGCGAAAGCGTGATTCCCCAATCCAGCGCATAATATCCGCCTCCCCGTTTTTCCAGCCGCGTAATATTCTTACACCCCGTAAGCAGCGTCGCCGCCAACGTCTTCGGCGCGTCAAACAGCCCATGCTTGCTCTGAATGTCCACAATACTGCCATTCTCCATCACCGCAACCCTGTCCGTCAGCCGATACACCTCATTGCGGTCATGCGAAACAAAAATCCCGCCGTTCTCAAACGTTTCCATGACATTCATCACCTCGCGCTCCAACTGCGTTTTCAGATAATTGTCAAGCGCTGAAAACGGTTCGTCAAACATCACAAACCGCGGATTTTGCGCCAGCATTCTCGCAAGCGCCGCGCGCTGCTTCTGCCCGCCCGAAAGCTGCGCGGGATAAAGCGCTTCCTTTCCCTCCAAAAAAAACCGTCCGACATACTCCTGCGCCCTTTTTTTATCTTTCGCGCCGCATAAAATATTTTGAAAAACCGTCATATGCGGAAACAGCGCGTAATCCTGAAATAAATACCCGATATTACGCTTTCTTGCCGGAACATTCACTTTTTTTCCAGCGTCAAACAGTACCTCGCCGTCCAATTTTATGACACCCGTGTCAGGTTTTTCAATTCCCGCAATGCATTTAAGCGTCAGACTTTTTCCGCATCCCGACGCACCCAATATCGCAAACATTTCCCGCTGTGTCTCAAAACAAACGCGCAGACAGAAATCCCCGTAC
>CAMWNY010000149.1 GCA_947175775.1 uncultured Lachnospiraceae bacterium
CTTAACACCTGTCCCAACGTATCGTAGTGCTTCTGCTCCTCCTGCTCTAATCTGCCAAAAAGTGTTTTTAATTCCGGATCTTTTGCCTGCTCCTTGTATCTGCGGTACTTTTCCACACAAATCTTCTCCTGAGTCTGCAATTCCGTAATGGCATCTTTTTCTTTTTGTTTTAATATCATAATATCAATCCTCCTTATCCGCAAACAGCTTCTTTCGCACTATCTGCCTATCAAAAGGATTGCCGGAATTATGAAAACTATGCATATTTTGGAAACAAATTTCCCAAACGCATTACACGTCACAGCCCAAACATTTCATTAGATTCTGCATCCGAATCATCCCGCGCTCCTGTGAACTAATAATTGTATTCAGTATCGGAACAAGCTGCGGGCATATCGCAAATTGAAGCGTTGTCTTGGACATCTCCACCGCCCCCTCATGATGCGGTATCATTTCCCGCATAAAGTTACAATTTATCTGATTGGTTGCACATGCATGACTCATTTTATGAAACATACGATTCATTACGGCATTTACTTTGCTTAAATAAATACAAAGTTCATCCTGCGAATTTTCATATCCGTAGCAGAAATCCAGTATATTTTCCATTTCCGCAATGCCTTTCGTCTGCTCTGTGACAATGCCCGCCGCAATCTCCTGCAAAGACTGATTAGAAGTATACCGCAGGATATTTTGTGACATTTCGATTGCCGCCCTGTGATGCGGAATCATCTGTACAATAAAATTATGGGAAATGCTGCAATTGAGTCCAGCGCCTGTCATTCCCCGCATCATATCATCAAAAATACAATAAAATTGATTTAAATACGCTGCAGTACACGGTTCCATACATTGTCTGTTCATGGGGTCTCCATTCTAAACAACCAAAATCATTCTGTTTTACTTTATTATATGACGTTTTTTAATTCTGTTGCCTGTCCAAAACAATATCCCTTTCTAATTCTGCAAAAAATCCGAGTGCCGACAAACCGATTATGCCTACAATTACACCGGTAGGAATCAGTACAAGATAAATTGTATTACAAAAACGGTCAAATAAAAATCCATACGCCATCTGCCCTAACGGCTGAACGCACAGTGTAACGACCGACGTATACGCCATCACTTTTCCGATAAGCTGATTTGGTGTTTTGCGTTGAATAAGGGAAACGCCAAAAATAGAAAAAACGCTTATTGCCGCCTGCATGCAGCAAAATGCCGCAACAATTATACAATACTTTCCAAACGCCCCGATTGGGAGCCAAAACGCAATTCCTGCAGGAAGTAGAAATACGCCAAGCAAAGAAAGAAGTAAGGGCAGGCGGCATATTTTTAATTTCCCAATAAAAACCCCTGCCATAATACTGCCAAATATTGTAGCAACAGCCATCGCGCTTTCTGCCGTTCCATAGTACCGTGCACTTAGCCCAAGAACCGTACGAACAATAAAGGGCAGCCCAACTACCGTAATTCCCATCACAAAAAATCTCGACAATGCAACAAACAACAGCATTGTTAGAATCCCTGTCTCCTCACGGAAAAGAAACTGCATACTTTCTGAAAAATCCTGTTTGATTATAGAAAAAACATTTGCATGCGCGCCATAACGCACATAACTTAGCTTAATAAAACACTCCAAAAATGCCGTCACAAAAAATAAACAGATGCTTACATACATAACAGGCTTTAATCCAAATGTAGCGTACAGCACACCGCCCAACGCCGGCGCAAGGAAATAAGAAATTGATGCCGCCTGATTGACAACCGCGTTTCCTTTTGTAATATTATCGCCTTGCAGCATAAACGGAATGCATGCCTGTACTGTTGGCGTTTCAAACGCCCCCAAAACAGAAAGAAGGACAAGCAGTATGGTAATAACGGCAATTGCATTGCGTTCTGACAACAACACCGCCGCACACAGTACCGAAATACCAGTCAGCATATCCAGTGTAACCATAATATTGCGCTTATTTGCCCGGTCTGCAAGAATGCCGCCCAACGGGGATAATAATATAGTCGGGATTATCGCCACTGACAAAATTCCGGCAAACACTGCTGCCTGCCCTGTCATCTCCAGCACATACATGGATAACGCAAGTTTTAAAATAAAGTTTCCAAACAAAGATGCCACTTGTCCCAAAATAAGAAATATGAAGTTTTTTGTAAACAACTGCTGTGTCATGGTGCGCTCTCCTCCTTTTTTGCAATATCAGCAAGAATTGTCTGCATGAAAGCCGCAGTCTCATCGTCCAGTAACGGCAGCCCCATTTTTTCCAAAACCTCCATAATAAAACAAAATTTATGTTGAATCATGTCCGCAGTTGCCGGAAAAACCGATGGCATCAGCCAAAAGTTAATGAGCGGCAATAATTCGGAAAGCTCTTTTGTATAGTCCGTCTTTATGGAGCCGTCCAGCCTGCCCTCCTCCAACAGTTCATACCACAACGGCGTCAGAATCTTCCGGTTGGCTTCTACTGCTGCCACCAAAATACGCGGATCTTTCAAAATTGAAACCGCCTGCATATTTATCGCATTTCGATCTGCATCGGACTGATTTAACACGAGCAACTCCCTGACCTTTTGCAGCCCGTTTAAATCCGTGCGCCCTTTTATGGCATTGAAAGGATTGTCTGCAAAAAACATTCGGTCTCCCAACGCATGCAAAACGTCATCCTTACTTTCAAAAAAACGGTAAAACATTCCCTTTGCTCCGCCCGCCGTATCCATAATGTCAGAAACTGAGGTTTCCTCATATCCTTTTGACAAAAACAGCTTTTGTGCCGCGTCCAAAATCTCGGTTTTCCACTGTTCTGGCGTCTTTTTCACAGGTCTTGCCAATGCTGCTGCCTCCTTTGTATTATAGTTATTGACTTATAGTCAATAACTATAATACCGGATTTGCAACGTCTTGTCAAGAAAACCATACAATACCTACATGCCGGTAACAAATCACATGTTATGACATAATATGGTATTAAATATAAAAAATCGAGGAGTGTAGACATTATGCAGGAATGGAAACCTCAGATGCCTTATATGGAACAGTTCCCGGCAGCAATGGCATATGTGCCGTGGCAGAGAAACTGTAACATGTATGAAAACCTTGATGAAGCCTATAAAACAGGCACCATCTTTCCGGAACTGAACAAACCGTTTACGGGAAGGAGGGTTCAATGATGAATACAGGCTACAAGACATGCAATGTTGATACGTGCGCGGAACGCAGGCGCCTTTTGCAGGAAATTGGAAAAGTGGATTTCGTGCTTAAGGAGCTTAACCTTTATTTGGATACCCACCCCTACGACCAGCAGGCAATGGACGCATTTAAACACTATAATATGGCAAAAAATAAAATGGTGAAGGAATACACGGAGAAGTACGGACCTTTGGTATTAAGCATCGTTGATACGGATTGCGGAGAATGGAAATGGGCCACGCAAGACTGGCCGTGGGAAGGGGGCTATCATTAAATGTGGAATTATGAAAAAAGATTGCAGTTTCCGGTAAAAATTACCCAAACCAACCCCAAAATCGCGCAGGTAATTATCTCCCAGTACGGCGGACCGGACGGAGAGCTTGCCGCATCCATGCGTTATCTTGCGCAGCGTTATACAATGCCATACAACACTGTAGCAGGGCTTTTGACAGATATTGGTACGGAGGAGCTTGCGCACTTTGAAATGATTTGCGCAATTGTGTACCAGCTTACGAGAAATCTTACACCGGAAGAAATTGAAAAATCCGGATTTGATAAATATTATGTTGATCATACGCTTGCGCTTTGGCCGCAGGCGGCAGGCGGCATTCCGTTTAACGCATGTGAGTTCCAGTCAAAGGGTGACGTGATTACGGATTTGACGGAAGACCTTGCAGCAGAACAGAAGGCAAGGACGACTTACGATAATATTCTCCGCCTTGTAAAAGACCCCGAAGTCTGCGAACCCATACGGTTCCTGCGTGCAAGAGAAATCGTGCATTTTCAGCGTTTCGGTGAAGCAAACCGGGAAGATTGCAGTAAATCGGAACACACAACAAAAAGACAAATATGGAATAATTATTATCAAGTCCATAGTCCAGTCATAGTCCATTTATACATTTGGGGGATTGCATTTCAGGCTGTTTTGATATATAATACCGTATTGGAAACAACGTTGCTCTTTTGCCACCGGGTAAAGAGATTTTGCGTCAGACTTTCTATCGTTAGGTCATAGAAGATAGAAAGTTCTGACGCTTTTTGTTCTTTAAGGAGATATCTATGAAAACAGAAACACTTTTAAGAGAATTTTTTCAGTATGTAATGCTTAATATATGCGGCATGATTGGCTTATCTTGTTACATACTTGCTGACACCTTTTTTGTTTCAAACGGTTTGGGTACAAATGGTCTAACTGCGCTTAATTTAGCCATTCCTATTTATAGTTTTATTCATGGAAGCGGTCTGATGTTGGGAATGGGAGGCGCAACAAAATATTCCATTTACAGAGGACTAAAAGAATATAATAATGCAGATAAATCTTTTTCAAACACAATACAAATAATGTCTGCATTAGCTGTCGTTTTTATGCTGACAGGTATTCTCTTTCCTGAAAAACTTACAATATTATTAGGTGCTGACAAAAACATTTTTCATATGACAAAAACATATTTACAGGTTATTCTACTTTTTGCTCCGGCATTTATGGCGAATGACACTTTGATCTGCTTCGTAAGGAATGACGGAAATCCTAAGTTATCTATGATTGCTATGCTGACTGGAAGTTTTTCAAACATTATTTTAGATTATATATTTATTTTCCCTCTTAATATGGGAATATTTGGCGCAGTATTAGCCACAGGGTTAGCGCCTGTTATTAGCTTAATTGTTTTGTCCAGGCATTGGTTTGCAAAACAAAACCAGTTTCATTTAGTACGAATAAATCCGTCCTTTAGGCTGACAGGAACTATCATTTCTTTAGGTATTCCGTCTTTCATCACAGAAATGGCTTCCGGTATTGTAATGATAGTATTTAATGCTATTATTCTGCACCTGCAAGGGAATATCGGCGTAGCTGCTTATGGTGTAGTTGCAAATTTATCACTTGTGGTGACTTCAATTTATACAGGGATAGCACAGGGAACACAGCCAATTTTGAGCAGAGTATATGGATATGGGGAACCGGAAAGTCAGAAACAGATTTTAAAATATGCTTTAAAAACAATGTTGGCTATATCATGCGGTATTTATTTGATTTTTTTGTTATCTGCCAATCCAATCGTAAGCGTGTTTAACAGTGAACAAAATATGCAGTTGCAACAGATTGCAGTAACAGGATTAAAATTATATTTTACTGCTATCCCATTTATGGGATTTAATATAATTATATCCTCATATTTTACATCAACAGAAAAAGCCATGCCCGCACAAATCGTTTCACTGTCAAGAGGTTTTTTCGTCATAATCCCTATGGCGTTTTTCCTTTCTTTTTTATTAAAAATGACGGGGATATGGCTGTCTTTTCCAATTACGGAATGTTTTGTCGCTTTAGCCGGCATTGCATTATATATCAAATCAGAAAGAGGTAAGAAATATGTTTAGAGAAATGCGAAGGAAAAAACAAATGTTATCTGTTGATGAATGCATTGAAATTTTGAATAAAGGTACATCCGGTGTACTGGCATTATTGGGCGATTATGACTATCCATATGCCATTCCAATCAGTTATGTGTACTGTAATTCTAAACTATACTTCCACGGTGCAAAAAGCGGGCATAAAATAGACGCAATCAACAAATGCTCCAAAGCCTCTTTTTGCGTAATTGACCAGGATACTATTATGCCCGAAGAGTATACCACTTATTTTAGAAGCGTTATTGCTTTTGGAAACATTCATATCATGGAAAATGAAACTGAAATCAAAAAAGCAATAGAGGATTTAGCCAAAAAATACTATCCCGCCGATAATGAAACCGGACGCAATGCAGAAATTGAAAAAGAATGGAACCTTTTATGCATGATGGAATTCTCCATTGAACATTTATCCGGGAAAGAAGCGATTGAATTAACTAAATCCAAACAATAAACTTCAATTATGGCAGTCGTCAAATGTACGCGCAAGCATATCCGTTTGGTTCGTTGCCCTCGGAATTTACGCTATATCCGTATAGTGTACTTGCCGCTTCTCATAAAATTTAGGGAAACCGGCAAAGGAGAACGTTTATGCCAAAAAATGATAACGCTCCTACACCCGATACCCAAATACAAATGGAACGTCTTTCCATAGATAAAATGAGGCTGACTGTTACCAACATCTACCCCGCCTTTCAAAAAAAGTCAGAACAGGAAACCCGACAGGAAATCGAAACCCTGCTCTATCAGATTTTCAAAAAATATGCGTAAATTCCTTGCAAAGCAGTCATACAAACAGTTTAATCTGTTTGCGGTATTTGCGTCTTACGTTTTAGGAGGTAGATAGAATGTATGACGCATTATATGCAAGACAATCAATCGAAAAAAAGGACAGCATATCCGTAGAAAGCCAGCTTGAGTATTGCAGAT
>CAMWNY010000150.1 GCA_947175775.1 uncultured Lachnospiraceae bacterium
AACTCTCATGTTAAAATTTGATTTGGCACCAGTTAAACTGGCTATTTCTCTGCAATTTTCATCGCAAATTTACTTTAAAGGTTTGTCTGTTCTTTTCGAACATGTTCTCTGAACAATTCTTTTTTAGAATTTTCAGGGTTGCATTACTGTTTATTTGTCAAGGTTCTCAGCTCTGTAAGCTGTTGTTTGCTTGTCCTCGTTCGTGACAGCTTATTTACTTTACCACATGTTGCCACCAAATGTCAAGCACTTTTTAAAAATTTTTATTTCACTGTATTTTACAGCGAAAACCCATACTATCAAAAAAAGAATCTTGATGTTGCTAAGATACTTTTTCCGTGACAGTTTGCCATGACGTTTTCGTCATCACTCATTCATTATTAAAATAAATGAACGGAGAAGAAGGGATTTGAACCCTCGCGCCGGTCACCCGACCTACACCCTTAGCAGGGGCGCCTCTTCAGCCTCTTGAGTACTTCTCCTCGGTACTGAATTAAATCCTCTACCAATATTTAAATTGTATGCCGTCTCTCTTGACGCAAATATTATTATACCTGTCAGTCTTCTTACTGTCAACCATTTTTTCAATTATTTTCAGATTATTTTTTATTATTCGGTTATTTCCCTTACTGCCGTTTCATAAAGGTTATTTCCTTTGGCATCTATAACTACGATTACGGGGAAATTTTCGACTTCGAGTTTTCGAATTGCTTCTGTGCCCAAATCATCATATGCGACAACTTCAGAGGCAGTAATTGACTTCGAAAGAAGCGCGCCTGCACCGCCTACTGCTGCAAAGTATACGGCACCGTTTCTAGTAATAGCGTCTACGACAGCGGCACTGCGCTTTCCTTTTCCGATCATGCCCTTTAATCCGAGATCTAAGAGACGCGGCGTGTACTTGTCCATTCGGCTCGCAGTGGTAGGTCCTGCGCTTCCAATGGGTTTGCCTGCTCTTGCAGGGGAGGGTCCCATGTAATATATAATATTATTTTCTAATGAAATAGGAAGGGGGGCATTTTTGTCAAGTGTTTCATTCATTCGCAGGTGTGCAGCGTCTCTTGCCGTGTAAATTGTTCCTGTAATGTACACATAATCGCCTGCATTTAGACTGAATGCCGTTTCGTTCGAAATGGGTGCTTTAATATGTTTATTCATTGTTTACCTCTATACTGCAACTATTTTTTTAATTTACTTTGTTATTAAATTGTCAACTGAAAACTTTAAATTTTCATTCGTTCTAGTAACATTTCAGCCTTCGGCTTCCTGTTACAAGCATCAAGCATCAAGCCATGCGAGACCACTTTGTGGCAGCTTGATGCATCTCTTCCACTACGCTGTTTCACGTGGCTTGTAAGCCATAATTTGCAGCAAGTGCAAAGTCCTGGGCTGAACTGTTACTCGTTCTTTCATATTTATAATATTCTGACTGTGTGCCGATTTACATGGCAGCATATGTTGACTGCAACGGGCAATCCTGCTATATGGGTAGGATAGGTGTTAATATTGACTGCCAATGCTGTGGTAGTACCGCCTAATCCGCCCGGACCTATGCCAGTGTGGTTAATTTTGTCAAGCAGTTCTTCTTCCAATTCTTTTATATAAGAAATGTCAGAATGCTCATTTATCGGTCGTGTAAGCGCCTTTTTTGCCATAAGGGCACATTTTTCAAAGGTTCCGCCAATTCCAACGCCGACTACCATCGGCGGACATGCGTTTGGACCTGCGTCTTTAACTGCCGTGAGAATTACATCTTTTACACCGTCTATGCCATCTGCAGGTTTGAGCATAAATACGCGGCTCATGTTTTCGCTGCCGAAGCCCTTAGGGGCTACAGTAATTTTTACATGTTCTCCTGCGGTAATTTCATAATGAATAATGGCGGGGGTATTGTCTTTTGTATTTTCTCGGATTAAAGGATCTTTTACAACGGATTTTCTTAAAAATCCGTCTGTATAGCCTTGCCGCACGCCCTCGTTGATTGCATCCTCAAGAGTTCCTCCCTCAAAATGAACGTCTTGTCCAATTTCCATAAAAATAACTGCCATTCCGGTGTCCTGGCAAATTGGTATCATGTCGTCGCCTGCAATTTTGAGGTTTTCCTGTAATTGATTTAGAATTTGTCTGCCCAGCGGGGTTTTTTCATTGTCTGCCGCGTTTTCAAGCGCTTGTTTCATATCAGGGGTCAAATAGTGGTTTGCCTCTATGCACATTTCTTTGATGATTTGGGTGATTTTGCTAGTATCAATTGTTTTCATGTATTTTCCCTTTCATTGCTACTTTACAATAATATCTGCAAATTCCGCTCCTGCGGCGATTGCCAGGTCTTGAGGAGACAGTTCGATTTGCATGCCGAGTTTTCCGCCGCTTACAATAATTTGGTCTAAACTTTGGGCGGCTTGTTCGATGCGGGTGGTGTATTGTTTTTTCATACCGATTGCCGTACAGCCGCCGCGGATATATCCGGTGATGGTGTTAATATCTTTTACGTGAATCATTACTACGGATTTTTCACTGACGGATTTTGCCGCTTTTTTCATGTCGAGTTCTTCTGCTATGGGGATAACGAAAACGTAATAGTTTTTGCTGGCTCCTTGCGTGACAAGCGTCTTGTAGACTTTTTCATAAGGAAGGGATAGCATATCGGCTATTTGTATTGCATCTATAAATTCGTCGCATTCGTAGGTGTGCGTGGTGTATGGAATTTTTTTCGTTTCCAGTATGCGCATTGCGTTTGTTTTGGTTTCTTTTGACTTTGCCATGTGGTGAACTCCTGTTTTTCAAATATGAAATTTATTTGATTATAACATGAAGTTTGTGTTTTGTGTATAATTTTCATATTTAGCGGCGGTTTTTATAAAGACTTATAAAAAAGCAAAAGAGTGTGTCATAAGATAAATCATGTTAAACCATGAAATATGAGAGGAATTATGATTATAATTTGCGGTTCTAACATGCACGTTGTGGAGTATGATTTTAAACCGTAAAAGAAAAAAGGAATAAGCTCAGCCTATTCCTTTCCTATGTTCTTATATCCGGTAACTGCTTAAATCCTTATTCATGACAGATACGGCTAAAACTGTTTCCTCCGTTGACTTTTCGATATTTTTCATGTCCGTGTCAATGGATGACAGCAATTGTGACACATTGGTAATTTCCGCACTGTTTTCCTCGGATATAGCGCTCACAGACTGCATTGCATTTTTAATTTGCTCTAAGGATTTCGCATACTGCTGCGTAATCTGCTGAAGTCGCTCCATAGATGAACGAATGGTTTCGGATTTATCCGTAAAATTTTGTGAGGCATTTCCAAACTTTTTATAGTCCTGTGAAACTTCTTTTTGCAAGAATAACAGCATATGTTCCGCAATCGTGTCAAGCCCCTGAATTGCCTCTACTACGCCGTCACTCATTTTGCGGATTTCGTTTGCGGCGTTGTTTGTATCGCCTGCCAGTGCGCCGATTTCCTCCGCAACAATGGAAAATCCTTTTCCTGCGTCTCCGGCTCTAGCCGCTTCGATAGACGCATTTAGGGCAAGCAGGTTTGTCTGTCCGGAAATGCTCAATATCGCGTCGGAAAGTTCCTTAATCCGAAGTACGGCATTTGCTTTCTCCTTTTCCTTGTCAAAACGAATGGACATTGCCTCCACGTTTTCTTCTACTCTGTCAGAGGAACTCCTTGCCGTGTCCGTAAGCTCCGCGGAGGAAACATTAATTTCCTTGAGATCTGTTGTATTGTCTGTTACAATTTTAACAATATCCTGAATATCCTTGTATACAAAGTCTACCTGTTCGCCAACGGTCTGTGCGGACAATGCAATCTCCCCTGACGATGAGACCATTGAGTGAATTGTGCCGCTGATAGCGCCGATTCGGGAAACGGAATCGGACACGTGCGTATTAATGTCTTCCATTTTCAATTCAATGTTATCAGCTCCGTTCTTTATTTCCCTGACTGTGTTTCCGGTTTTTTGCAAAAGTTTATTTAAACTCATTGCGATGATTTCGAGTTCGTCGCCGGAAGTAATGTCCAGCACTTTTGTCAAATCGCCGTCAGAGGATACGACTTCAATAATTTTATCATTGACTTTTTTGAAATTGCGCTTCATTCGGACTGCCGCAAGCAGCGCCGCGGATACTGCAAAGAAAATGCCTATTGTTACTGCCGCTAACAGGTTGCGGATAAGACTGTTTAATGAAGTGCGTATGGAAGATGCCTCGTAATCGACGGCAATGATTCCAAGCGCTTTTCCATTATGTAAAATCGGTGCATATCCGCTGTAAAAAGTTCCCCACTCGTCCGTAAACGCTTCCTTTGTCACGGAAGGCTTACCCTGCATTGCCTCAAACATGGCATCCTGTGCTGTATAATCTTCCGCGTACTCTCCCGGATCTTCGGGGTCCGTATCTACGACAAACTGAAAATTGTCCGTATCCTTGGGCATTAACGTATATACATAGGTTACGGAATCTCCTGCAAGAAAAAAGCTGAGCGAATTTTTTACTGTCTCAAGCGCCTTGGCGTCACCCTCCACCGCTGATAAAAAGGTTTCCGCGTCTACATTTTCGGCAGCTATCACTGCGATTTCCATCACATCATTCATGCTTTTCTGCCGCAGAAAATTTTCCATAGTGGAATAAGAAACGCAGCCAACGACCAAAGCCACAATCATTACCGCTCCTAAAATAAACAAAAAAAGCTGTGCTGCAATACTGATTTTTCTTGTCTTCATATTTTGTATCTCCTATATAAAATATGTAATTTAATTCGTATAATTTTAGCACGCGTTTTTACATTTTAAAAGCCGTTTGGTACCATTTGCATGTTTTAGGGTACCATTTGCATGTTTTTATGTGTTTTTTGATAATTGATTATTTTTAGCAGGTAACTTTTGCTTCAAACGCGGCAGCGCTTCCGCAAAAGTTGGCGGAAGTTTCTTAATATAAAAAATACCGGAAACCGCCATATCCTGCTGTCGTTTTACGGTATTTTTTATACTGTTTCAGGCTGTAACAGAGGAATTCTGCCGCCTGTAGGTGTCGTTATCTTTTTGGCTTAACTCATTTTCCACCTGCGCCAGTTTTTTCTGCAATTCCCTGACTTTTGCGTCGTCGCCGCGGGCAGACTGGATTTGCTGCGCAATCTGCTGTTTCTTTGCCTTTAATTTCTCAATTTCCCTGTCAACGTTGCCTGTATCTGTTGTACATTGTTGTGAAGGCTCTGCGGGATTCTCCGTTTTGACTTTAAGCTGTTCCTTTTCTTTTGCAGAATTTTCATTTTGCGCTTTCTTTGGGTCTTCAAAAACAATTTTTTTGTTTCCGTTTTCGTCCTGTTCCATACGGTACAAACCGCTTGGCTTTTCGCCTGACTTTTCGCTGCTGATGTATTCGTCTTTTGGGGCATTTGCTTGTTCGTCCCCCTTCTCCTTTTCCTCCTTTGCTTTTTCTGCCTCTTCTGCCTTTTCCTCACGAAGCGCCTGCTGCGCTCGGCGTTGCTCGGCGTAATCGGTCTGCGTGCGGTTGTGAATTGCATTGATTTCCATTGACATATGATTTACCTCCTATTCTATTTTTGTCGGGGCGCGTTACCCTTCACAAGTGTACCAACGTCGGTACACTAAATTTTTCGGCAGTCAAATTTGGCGTCTGAACCAGTTTGCCGTGAAATGTCTTCTGAATGCTGTGGAATGATAAGGAGGACACTGAGGAGGAATGTTGTGCCTTGTGTTTTCACGCTCATTGCACCATGATACTTTTCTGCCACGGTCTTTATATTTGACAGACCTGTCCCTTTTTGGAACAAAGTGTTTCCCCGAAAACTGTTTTCAATTTCAAGCAAAAGGAAATCTCCCTGTATGCGTCCTGTCACATGGATATATTTGGGGGTGTGGTCTTTTATTTTTTTGCAGGCGTAAACCGCATTGTCTAACGCGTTTGAGAGAATTATGCAAAAATCAATGTCCCGTATGGCACAGGGATAGGGCAGCTGCAGCGTACAACATACGTCAATTCCCACACTTTTTGCCAAGCCCAGTTTATTTCCGATTAAAATATCCGCCGCGGGATTATTGGTACTGCACGGAAACGACAGTTCTTCCGTTATGTCTGCCATATCCTTGATATAAGCCAGCGCCTGCTTTGGTTTTTCGTTTTGCAAAAGTTCTTTCAGCACGGTAATGTGGTTTTTGATGTCATGCCGGAAGGACTTTGTTTCCTCATAGCGCGCTTTTGCTTCCTCCACGTATTGGTTCAGGGAATGCTCCTCCTGCTCTAGCAATGTTAGTTCTGTAGTTAGACGGAAATTTTGCAATAGCTTTTTGTAGGCAGACATGATGCAGAACAGGCTCGCCATTCCTAAAAGCTGTATCACGAATATCTGATAATGGTTTGTATGGACAATTCTGCCGCTGCTGTCCGTGACGCTGGTGTTTCCGTAAATGACGGAGCTGATGTAGTCAACTCTTCCCGAAGACTTTATCGGCAACTTACAAATGCTGATATTTCCTACATTTCGGGCACGTCTAT
>CAMWNY010000151.1 GCA_947175775.1 uncultured Lachnospiraceae bacterium
CCGTTTAACGCGGAATTGTCAACACGCAATGCCCCGTCCAGTAAAATACCGTCCGCAGGAATTTTATCCCCTGATTGCAAAAGTACTTTATCACCGACAACAACATCATCGACATTGATAACAGTAACAACACCGTTTCTGTGCACCTTGCACTTGTCCTTCTCTGTGCTGTCCTTAAGTTCCCTGTATTTCGTGTCGCTTGCCACGCCCGTTTTGGCGGAAACAACAGCTACAATCAGCACTGCAATAATTGTACCCAGCGGTTCATAAATCTCTGCATATCCAAAGAAAAACATTGCAATCATCAATACTGCGATTGCCAACAGAATTTTAATCATCGGATCGCTGAAGGTTTCTTTAAACTCCTCCCAAAATGTGGTCGGTTCGGAATCCGGAATCTCATTTGAGCCGTATTGTTTACGTGACTCCTCCACCTCTTTATCTGTAAGTCCATTAAATTTCATAATTAAAGCTGCTCCTTCTTTTTTTCATAAAAAAGAAGAGAAACCCTATCGATAGCTTCTCTCCTTCTTTCATTACTCTTTGCTACTGATATCTTCTTGCAAGTTCTCCAACTCCCGGATCATTTGTTCCCTGACCGATTGCATTGAATTTCCATTCACCATTATGCCTATATATTTCACCAAATATCATAGCCAACATTCCTGAATAGTTCTCTGTTAAGTTGTATTTTAGCATTTCACTGTTATTGCGGGCATCCACTAGTCGGATAAATGCATTCTCAATCATTCCGAAATGCTGGTTTCTCTGAACAGCCTGATAAATATTTACCACGACGATAATGCGGTCATATTCATCCGGAACACTTGCCAAGTCGACTATAATCTGCTCATCATCTCCATCACCCGCACCGGTAAGATTATCTCCCATATGCCGGACTGTTCCAGACTTATGATTTAAATTTCCGAAAAAGACAACATCCTCTGGCGCGACTAATTTTCCATTCTTTAACAATAATGCTGAAGCATCACAGTCAATCGGCTTAGGCTTTGGAGCAAAAAATCCGCCTTTCTGCTTTACTTCATCCCATCCCAAACCTACTATTACTTTTGAAAGTCCCGCATTATCCTTTGATAAGCTAACCTTCTGTCCCTTCTGCAAACTTATAGACATATTGTTCTCCTTCCTTATTCTACCTCAATGCCGTAATTGGAACATAATGCCGCCAATCCGCCTTGATATCCGCTTCCGATTGCATTAAACTTCCATTCGTTTCCGTTCTTATACAATTCCCCGAAAACAGCTGCCGTTTCAATGGAAAAATCTTCTCCCAAATCATAGCGCAGAAGCTCTTCTCCCGTCGCTTCATTATAAATACGAATAAACGCATTATTAACTTGTCCAAAATTCTGACACCGTTGTTCCGCCTCATAGATTGTAACCGTGAATGCTATTTTCTCAATATTGGATGGTATTCTTGAAAGATCTACCTTAATCTGCTCATCATCCCCATCGCCTGCGCCGGTTAAATTATCTCCCTGATGCGTTACTGCTCCTGACGGATGAGACAGATTTCCAAAATATACAAAATCCTCCTGTCTGCTTACCATTCCAGTATTTGTAAGTAAAAATGCCGCCGTATCCAAATCAAAGCTTCCGCCTGTATCATACTGATTGGTATCCCAGCCCAATCCGACAACAACCTTTGCAAGTCCTGGATTATCCTTTGTGAGACTTACCTTCTGTCCTTTTTGTAAGCTAACCGGCATATCGCATTTCCTCCTTTACGCTACTTCAATTCCATAATGTCCGCATAATGCTGCTAATCCGCCCTGGAAACCGCTTCCAATTGCATTAAACTTCCATTCTCCGTTATTCTTATACAGCTCACCGACAACAACCGCCGTCTCAATAGAAAAATCCTCTCCCAAATCATACCGGATTAATTCCGTATTGGTCGCAGAGTCCACAATTCGGATGAAGGAATTGGAAACCTGTCCAAAATTCTGATGCCTTGTCTCCGCATCGTAAATGGTAACCGTAAATGCAATCTTTTCAATATTCGCCGGAATTTTGCCAAGATCAATCTGAATCTGCTCATCATCACCTTCGCCTTCACCGGTAAGATTGTCTCCCATATGTTTTACGGAACCGCTTGTATGTTCCAAATTACCGTAAAATACAAACTCTTTCTCCGTCGGGCACTTACCGCTTGCAGCACACATGAATGCAGCTGCGTCCAAATCAAAATCAGAACCCGAATCAAATGAATTGACATCCCATCCGAGTCCAACCATGATATTTTTCAGTCCCGGATTTCCTTTCGTTAAGTCCACTTTTTGTCCCTTTGCTAAATTAATTGGCATTGTTTGTCCTCCTTTATTTTATAATTTTATTATTTAGTTCTTTTTTTCCGGCATATGATACATTTTGTTAAATTCCTGTTTAATATTCTCAAGTCTAATCTGATCTTCCGCCCTTTGTTTTCTGGCGTTTTCCTGAATCTGCCTTGTTTCATCAATACCGCTTACAATGGTTCTCCAGGTTGTCTCAAGTGTTTCTATCTTAATAGAGCTTCCAGATGCCAAACGTGCTGTCATCTTAGACTGCTCCACCGTATTGCGGGCATTCTCAATCAGCATCCGGTTTGTTTTTTCATCCAATGCAGCCATTGATTCCGCCTGGATTTTTTGCCGCTTAAGCATAATCGCCTGCGCCAGCGCCTGCTTAAATACAGGCAGTGTAATAATAAATGCTGAATTGATTTTCCTGACAAGATTCATATTACTGAATTCCATCGTTTTAATCATCGGGATAGACTGCATCGCAACGTTTTCCGCTGTCCTTAAATCCTGTGTTCTTTGCTCAAGCATCATCAATGCCTGATTGAGACTTGTCAGCTCAAACTGAATGGAATTATCTCCTGTCGCTTCCATATCTGCCTGCCTTTGTGCAATATATGCTTCGATTTCTTTACAGCCCTGTTCTCCTGCTAAAATATATTTCACAAGTTCGTGATAATAATTCACGTTCGCATCAAAGATTGTACTCAGTTTTCGGTTAGACTGCTTTATTTCAGTCTCATACTGTTTCAGCTGCACATAAATTTTATCAATTTCCTCACCCATCGTATGGTATTTATCTAAAATCTTATCCAACTGCTTCCTAAGGCTTTGGAATAATTTTTCAAACAGCCCCGGATTGTCGCGAATTTCATCAATATCAAACTTATCCATAATCTTTGCCAATGTATTCAGCAAATCGCTTGAATCATCCAGCTGCGACATATTCATACTGTTTAAAACCGTATCCGATGCCCTTGATATTTCCTCTGCAACCTCGTTGCCAAACGAAACAATTGTATCAAGATTATTTATCTCAATTGTGCTGACAATCGCATCAATCTCTGCAGAATTTACGAGTTCCTGATTCATTCGTTCCCTGTCCGCCACGATGTCATACTGTTCGACAACCTCAATTTCATTCTTCGTATCCGGTATTACAGCCGGAGTCTGGGTTACCGCTGTCTTGCCAAAGTTAATTGCCATAATCATGTACCTCTCTTAAAAATAATATCACGCCAAGATTTTGGTCGTGTGTTCAATGGAATCTCCGCAAAATCAGGGACAGTAAGATCATAAATGTATTCCCCTATTTGATGTTCCTCCATTAGTTTTTTATTATAGTATCGTTCTATCGTCTGATAACCGGTTGGCACAAAACAGATTACGTCAAATCCTATCAAATTTAAAAATGCAATTAAAACAGCGTCATCTAAGGAAACCATCTTCTCACTTGTATTAATATACACAACTTTAGGATTTTTTTTCGTAAAATCAAATTTTTGTATCATCCGGACAAGGTCCTTTGGAAGATTCATCACAGCAGCAATTACCGCATACTCTGTACCATTTTCAAATGTTCCTCTTATCAGTTTTTCGTCAATCAGCTGCTGCAGCTTATCCAGCATATGCTCCTGCATTTCATCCCGCAGGACTGCATAGGGATAATGTGCATGTTCCCTGATCTTTTTTCTTTGCAGCTTCCTGTTTTTATAGAACTCCGTAGCAAATGCCTTCATCGGATTGGGCGCTGCGGGCTGGATAAATGGAACATCTTTTATTAAAAAAGTATCCTCTCCTATAAATTCCTTTACCGACTGCCAATATGCCATTGTTTTTCCGTTCTTAATCCCTGATATTTTTGCAAATATAACCGGAATATTCACGGTATCCTCGATTGTGCTGAAACTTGGTCTGTACTTAAGCTCCTGATTCCACAAAATCTTAATCTC
The DNA here is from genome assembly GCA_947175775.1 of uncultured Lachnospiraceae bacterium. Lineage (GTDB taxonomy): Bacteria > Bacillota > Clostridia > Lachnospirales > Lachnospiraceae > COE1. The sequence continues at coordinate 4,256 of CAMWNY010000151.1, forward strand.
TTCATACATCGTCTGAAGATTAATAATATTTGCCTTCGAATATTGGCGGTTCCTGTATATTCCTGAATCCTGATACATAATTGTATCCAGTTCTCTCTCTGCCTGATAGGCAACTGTCCCGATTTTTACATCTGAATTTTCCCGCGGAAACTTTGCAGCTGACACAGACTCCTCATAATTGATTTCGTAAAGCAGCGGATCCGTAAGGCAGCATTTTTCATTCAGATTCGGGCTCAAGATCAGTACATCCACCGGAAGTCTTGCAAGCATCTTTAGAAACAATGCCTCATTTTCATTTTTGCAGCCTCCCATATGAATAAAACAGCTGATATCCGGAGCATTCCAGTTCGCGAACAACTGCGATTGATACCGTTTTATCCAACACACCAAATATACGCCTTTATTGGTAAGCCTGTTAAAATTCATATCCGCGTGCTTTGATTCCTCAAGCAAAACATCCAAAAATGCTTTAACCATTAAACACTGCAGCTCTATATTTGCCGGATGCTGGAGTTTGGAAGACAAATCCATCAGCATCTGATCCTGATTTTGGTAAGCTTTCCGGTTTACCGCCGCGATTTCTTCCATCGTCGGCTGACTGATTTCCCCGTCAACAATCACAACTTTGCGCTTTGTATTCTTCAGCTCCTGTCCAAACTGATACAGCTCATTGGTATATATCAGTTTATCTTCAACACCGTTTATCCTGCAAAAACAATTGTAGAACAGCTTGGGATCCATCCCTCTTGACACAATATTCTGTAATATATCATCAAGCCCTTTGCCTTCAATCCATGCATTTGTGCAATTAAGCAGTTCCGGTTTTTTCCCGTAAAGCCGCTCTTGTTTTGCTGTTGTCTGTATCTGCTCGCGCACCTGCTTTAAAGAATATCCCCCTGGAAAAGCTGTCATATTCGGAACAATCAATTCATTGGATTGCTTTGATGACGCATCAAGCGCCTTATAATTTTGGTCGCCCTTATATTGCAGAAGCAGCACATCACAACCTGCATTCGAGAGTATTGAGATAAGCATCAGTTCATAATTGTTTATCTCTCCCTCATATAATATTTTAGGCACTTCATCTTCTCCGAGGAGATTCACAATCCGTTCAAATTTATAATACAGCCAGCACATATATTTGATATATGCATTTTTCAGCATGTTCGCGTTTTTCCCTGCTTTGCGCAATGAATCCAAAGAATTATAGAGCGACAGCGCCACATTGTTCCTTTGATACTCTTTCATTCGCGGCAGCCATTTTCTCAGGCTTTCGGAAATAAACTCCACAGTCATTTGGAAATCCATTCCCATGACTTCTTCATAATACGCTAAATTATTTTTATCAGGGTTCGGAATCTTACCTTCAATCACAACGCCTGACAGTCGCGCCTTTTCGTAATATTTTTTAATAAACTGCCCGATTTCATCTGTATATCCGTTAACTCTGTAAAAATAAACGCCTCTGACGGGTCTGCTGTCAAGTTTCAGAAAAAAATCGTCCATTTTATGTATTTTCTGATGTTCAAACATTGATTTTCACCCTTAATATCGATTCATTTTGTTTTTGTGCATTACAAAACCAAGCCCTGCTCCTGTCATTCCACCCAAAATATGCGTCAGGTTTGACACGTTATCCCGTATAAACAATCCGTTGTATACCTGCTCGCCTATATAAATCGCAGCAACAAGAATAAATGTAAGCGGTATGCTTCCCTCCCGAATGCTTGTGAAAGAAGAGAGCAGAATAAAAGCAAATACAACGCCGCTTGCTCCCAACAGCTGTGAATGCGGGAAAAACATAAAATTAACAATTCCTGTAATCAGCGCAGTTGACAAAATAACAAACAATATATTAGAAGAACCGTATTTCTCCTCCAAAAGCGGACCGACTACCAAGATTAACATAATATTCCCGATGAAATGACTCCAGCCGGCATGTCCGAATATATGTCCGATAAACCGGATATACGTAAACAGATTCAACATGGAGGAGCGGTATACACTGAATAATAAATTTGTTGACTTGCCCTTTGTTATCATACCAAGGAGCAGTGAGACAAAACAAATTCCTGTAAATCCTAATATTACCGGAGCATTGAAGGATACCTTAATTTTCCTGTTATTTACTGACATATAAATCCCTCCCCGTATTGTTTTTCATTATATGATTAGGGTGTCAAAAGGTCCATTTTCATTGCAGAGATAATTTTTTAAAGATT
>CAMWNY010000152.1 GCA_947175775.1 uncultured Lachnospiraceae bacterium
GACTATGGAAAGCTCATTCCAGGGCATGGTGGGATTATGGATCGGTTTGACAGCGTGATTTTTACGGCGCCGATTACGTATTTTTTGATTATAATGCTCGGAAATATTTAATATACTATATGGAGGATAACAAAAGTGAAAAAAATTGCGATACTCGGTTCTACCGGTTCGATTGGCACGCAGACACTTGAGATTGTGCGGGAAAATCCTGACCTTAAGGTTGTGGGACTTGCGGCAGGTGCAAATATTGATTTGTTTGAGCGGCAGGTGCGGGAATTCCAGCCAAAGCTTGTATCTTTACAGAGCGAGGCGGCGTGCAAAGAGCTGAGAACAAGGCTTGCGGATATGCAGGTTGAGGTTGTGTGCGGTATGGACGGACTGATTCAGATTGCCGAGATGGAGGAAGCGCAGGTGCTTGTGACGGCGATTGTCGGGATGATTGGCATTCGTCCGACAATTGCGGCGATTCAGAAAGGAAAGGACATTGCGCTTGCAAATAAGGAGACGCTTGTGACAGCGGGGCATATCATTATGCCGCTTGCAAAGGAGCGGGGCGTGTCCATCCTTCCGGTTGACAGTGAGCACAGTGCGATTTTCCAGTCCTTGCAGGGTGAAAACAGGGAACGCGTCAGCAAGCTTCTGATAACGGCATCGGGCGGACCGTTCCGGGGAAAAACAAGAGAGCAGCTTGATACGGTGCGGCTTGAGGATGCATTGCATCATCCAAACTGGTCAATGGGAAATAAGATTACGATTGACTCTGCAACACTTGTCAACAAAGGGCTAGAGGTTATGGAGGCAAAGTGGCTTTTTGGCGTGGATTTGAATCAGATACAGGTCGTTGTTCATCCGCAGAGCATTATCCATTCAATGGTGGAGTATGTGGACGGCGGCATTATGGCGCAGCTTGGCATGCCGGATATGAAGCTGCCGATACAGTATGCGCTGTTTTATCCTGATAGGCGTCCGATGATGGGGAAGCGGGTGGATTTTTATGAACTTGGCAGTATCACGTTTGAAAAGCCGGATATGGAAACGTTTACGGGGTTAAAGCTCGCCATGTGCGCAGCTAGTGAGGGCGGAAGCGTTCCGACGGTGTTTAACGCGGCAAATGAGATGGCGGTGAGCCTGTTTTTAAACAAAAAAATACGGTTTTTACAAATTCCGGAGATTATTGAGATGTGTATGGATGCGCATAAACGGATTGCGTCGCCGGACGTGGAGGAAATTCTTGCAAGCGAGCAGGAAACGTATGAATTGATTCGGGCAAAGTTTTAATCGCTGGCATGGCATAAGCGGTATGACAGAAAGGTAGAAAAGAAAGCATGGTAGTGACAATAATTGTATTTATACTGGTATTTGGTGTCGTAGTGATTTCGCATGAGCTGGGGCATTTTCTGATTGCAAAGCTCAACGGAATCAGGGTGCTTGAATTTGCGATTGGCATGGGACCTTCGCTGGTGAAGTTTACAAAAGGAGGAACGCGGTATGTCCTAAAGCTTCTGCCGATTGGCGGGGCGTGCATGTTTGAGGGTGAGGACGGCGTTTATCAGAAGAAGGAGGAGGACGAACAGGTGAAAGCGCCTGCCAAGGACGAGACGTATGGGAAGGCGTTTAACGAGGTGAACGTGTGGGCAAGGATTGCGACGGTGTTTGCCGGACCGTTTTTTAATATTATTCTTGCGTTTTTACTTTCGCTGATTGTGGTTGGGTTTTCCGGTGAAATCCTTCCGGTTGTGCATTCGATTACCGAAGGATACCCTGCGCAGGAGGCGGGGCTTCTTCCAGGGGACGTGATTACGCATGTGGACGGCGAACGCGTTTTTTTACAGGGAGAGGTGACAATTGCTTCGGCGATGAACAAGGGCGAGCCGATGGAGATTGCGTATCGGCGCGGCAATGAAAAGCATACGGCAACGGTTTTGCCGAAATTTAGCAGCGACGATAACCGGTATTATATCGGGTTTACAATCGGTGAAACGATTGAGTGCAAAGGGTTTGACCTGATTAAATATAGCGCGCTTGAGGTGCGTTACTGGCTGAAAGCGCCGGTAAAGAGTCTGATTATGCTTGTTCAGGGGCAACTTTCGGCAAATGATTTGTCAGGACCTGTGGGAATTGCGGTGACGATTGACGAGACAATTGATACGGTAAAGCCGTACGGGATTTCATCGGTGGTGCTTACGATGATTAATTTTGCCGTGCTGTTAAGCGTGAACCTGGGCGTGATGAATCTGCTCCCGCTTCCTGCGCTTGACGGAGGCAGGCTGCTGTTTATGCTTGTAGAGGTAGTACGCGGAAAGCCAGTGCCGCCGGAGAAGGAAGGCGTTGTGCATTTTGTGGGATTTGTGTTATTGATGATGCTTATGGTATTTGTGCTTTATAATGATATTGCGCGTATTTTTGCGCAAGGCTAAAGATGAAAGACTTTTTCACGTGGTAGATTGGTAACATGGAAAATATTGGAGGAAAAGATGTTTCGGGATCATACAAAAGTAATTCAGATAGGGAATAAGGTTATAGGCGGAGGAAATCCGGTTTTAATTCAATCGATGACAAATACAAAGACAAATGATGTGGCGGCGACGGTGGCTCAGATTCATCGTCTTGAGACGGCAGGGTGTGAGATTATCCGCTGCACGGTGCCGGATATGGATGCGGCAAAAGCAGTGGCGCAGATTAAGAAGGAGATTTCCATTCCACTGGTTGCGGATATTCATTTTGATTATAAGATGGCGATTGCGGCGATGGAGAACGGCGCTGACAAAATCCGCATTAATCCCGGAAATATCGGCAGCCGTGACAAGGTTGCCGAAGTGGTGCGCGTGGCAAAAGAGAGAGGTGTTCCGATCCGCGTCGGAGTCAACAGCGGGTCATTGGAAAAGGAGCTGGTTGAGAAGTATCATGGTGTTACTGCTGAGGGCATTGTGGAGAGTGCACTTGATAAGGTGCGGCTGATTGAGGATTTGGGGTATGATAATCTGGTAATCAGTATCAAGTCTTCTGATGTGATGATGTGTGTAAAGGCGCATGAGCTGCTTGCAGGTCAGACGAAGTATCCGCTCCATGTGGGTATTACGGAGTCGGGAACGGTCACAAGCGGAAATATTAAGTCGGCTGTGGGGCTTGGCATAATTTTAAATCAGGGGATTGGAGATACAATTCGTGTATCCCTTACGGGAGACCCGGTTGAAGAGATTAAGAGCGCGAAGCTGATTTTACGCACACTTGGACTTCGCAAAGGCGGGATTGAGGTGGTGTCCTGTCCGACGTGCGGCAGGACGAATATTGATTTAATTGGGCTTGCCAATCAGGTGGAAAACATGGTTCAGGGTTATGACCTTGATATTAAGGTAGCGGTTATGGGCTGCGCGGTGAACGGACCAGGAGAGGCGAAAGAGGCGGACATCGGCATTGCGGGCGGTATCGGTGAAGGGCTTTTGATTAAAAAAGGCGAGATTGTGAGAAAAGTTCCGGAAAATGCGCTTTTGTCAACCTTGAAGGAAGAGCTTGACGCGTGGGGAAAAAACTAAGAAACTCTAAAAGCGGTAAAGGACGCCGCTTAAGAGATTTCTAAGTTTTTGAAAGAATGCCAGGTGCAGGCATTCTTTTACGTAAATAAGATAGAGATGAGGACGAATGGAAAAGAAATTTTTTGAGACGTTTCCTAATTTGAAGCTTGAAGGTGTACTGCATGATTTGTGTGAGCAGACGGTGGTGGAGAAAATTACTGCCACAAGAAGAAAGGATTTGCTGCGCATCTATATCCGCAGTGCGCGTTTGATTGAGAAAGAACATGTTTATCGTGTGGAGCACGAGATTAAGAAGCAGTTTTTTTCGCAGGACAATATTACGATAAAGATTTATGAGCGGTTTGTGCTGTCGGGACAGTATACGCCCGAGAAGCTTATGGATCTCTATAAGGAGAGCATACTGCTTGAGCTAAAAGCGTGTGAACATATGCTTTATACGATGTTTTGCCAGGCGGATATGAATTTTTTGGATGAGGGCACAATGGAGCTTATCCTTGAGGATGGCGTGATTGCAAAGTCCAAGGAAGATGCGCTTGTCGGTATTTTGGATAAGGTGCTGAACGAGCGCTGCGGGTTTCGCGTGAAGTTTCTTGTTTCGTATAAGGAAGCGAAGACGGGAAAATATAAGGAGGACGATGAAATCCGCATTCAGAAGATTGTGGAGCACATCACAAGCCGTATCGGAGCGGCAGACGCGGGCGCAGAACATGAGAGCGAACCGGTATTGACTCCAAAAGTCAACAACAAGGGCGCAGCCGCAGAAAAAAAGGAGACTTCTTCTCCTTCTTTTTCAGTGGAGAAAAAAGGTTTTCAGCGTGCTGACAGCGGCAAAGACAGAGGCTTTCAGAGAAGGGCGCTCAAGCGTTCCGATAATCCGAATGTTATTTTCGGGCGTGATTTTGAGGACGAGACAATCAATATCGAAGAGATTTGGGGCGAGATGGGCGAGGTTGCCATCCGCGGTAAGGTGCGTGTGCTTGATAAGCGTGAGATCCGCAATTAGCGGACAATTGTGAGCTTTGAGATTACGGATTTTACGGACACGATTAAGGTGAAAATGTTTGTGCACAACGAGCAGCTTTCGGAGCTTTTGGACCAGCTGAAAGAGGGCGGCTTTTACAGGCTGAAAGGCGTTACGGTAAATGATACGTTTGACAGGGAGCTGACAATCGGCTCGGTGGTCGGTGTGGCAAAAATACCGGATTTTACGACGGTGCGTATGGACAACAGTGCAAAAAAACGCGTGGAGCTGCACTGTCATACGAAAATGAGCGATATGGACGGCGTTTCAGACGTGAAGGATATTATTAAGCGCGCAAAGAACTGGGGGCATAAGGCGATTGCCATAACGGATCACGGATGTGTGCAGGCATTTACCGATGCGAACCACAGCGTTTCGCCGGATGATGATTTTAAAATTATTTACGGCGTGGAAGGGTATCTTGTAGATGATTCCAAAGAAATCGTGACGAACAATAAGGGGCAGACACTCGACGAGACGTTTGTGGTGTTTGACATTGAGACGACGGGCTTTTCGCCGGTCACGAACCGCATTATAGAAATTGGTGCAGTGAAAGTAAAAGCAGGAGAAATTGTTGAGCGGTTTTCAACGTTTGTCAATCCCGAAGTACCGATACCGTTTGAGATTGAAAAGCTGACAGGCATTAACGACAGTATGGTAATGGAAGCGCAGACGATTGAGACTGTGCTTTTGGAGTTTCTTGCGTTTGTGGGGGATGCGGTTTTGGTCGCGCACAATGCAGGTTTTGACGTGGGTTTTATACAGGAGAACGCAAAGCGGCAGGGGATTGCGACGGATTTTACGTATGTGGATACCGTGGGCGCTGCGAGGACGCTGCTTACGGGACAGGCGAAATACACGCTTGACGCGGTGGCAAAGACGCTTGGCATATCGCTTGAAAATCATCATCGTGCGGTGGACGACGCAGAGTGTACGGCAGAGATTTTCGTTAAATTGATAGCAATGTTGAAAAAGGACGGTGTGGAGACGCTTGCGGCATTGAATGAACTTGGCAAAACGAGCGTGAATGCGGTGCGTAAGCTTCACTCGTATCATATTATCATTCTTGCCAAAAATCAGACGGGCAGGATTAATCTGTACAAGCTGATTTCGGCATCGCATTTGACGTATTTTTATAAACGTCCGTTGATTCCGAAAACACTGATTGAACAGTACAGAGAGGGACTGATTATCGGAAGTGCCTGTGAAGCGGGAGAGTTGTTCCGGGCGCTTCTTGACGGGCAGAGTGATGAGCGGGTTGCCGAAATTGTGCGGTTTTATGATTACTTGGAGATACAGCCGGTTGGAAATAATAAGTTTATGATTGCGTCGGAGCGGCACAGGGATATTCAATCGGAGGAAGATTTGATTGCGCTCAACAAGCGGGTTGTGAAGCTTGGCGAGCAGTTTCATAAGCCGGTGGTGGCGACGTGCGACGTACATTTTTTGGACCCGCAGGATGAGGTATACCGCCGCATTATTATGACGGGTAAGGGGTTTAAGGATGCCGATGATCAGGCGCCGCTTTACCTGCGTACGACAGAAGAGATGCTGGATGAGTTTGCGTATTATCTTGGAAGCGAGAAGGCGGAGGAGATTGTGGTGACAAACACAAACCGGATTGCAGACATGTGTGATAAAATCACGCCGGTACGTCCTGATAAATGTCCGCCTGTGATTGAGAACAGTGACCAGCAGCTGCGCGACATCTGCTACCGCAAGGCGTATGAGATGTATGGAAAGCCCTTGCCGGATATTGTGGAGGCAAGACTGGAAAGAGAACTCAATTCCATTATCAGCAACGGCTTTGCCGTGATGTATATTATTGCGCAGAAGCTTGTGTGGAAGTCGGTGGAGGACGGTTATCTGGTGGGGTCGCGCGGGTCTGTCGGTTCGTCCTTTGTGGCGACGATGGCGGGA
>CAMWNY010000153.1 GCA_947175775.1 uncultured Lachnospiraceae bacterium
AAGGAGTATCGTCGCTGCGTCAGATCTGTATAATAGGAAACAAACTTTACAAAGGAACAGTAAAACGAATTATTGGAGATGGCATAATGGAAAAGCTATTTTGGGGAATGGTGGGAGGCTGTACGATTGCGTTCGGCATTCTGCTTGCAATGTATTTAAATCAATCGGGTGCGTTTGATTCTGCCGAGGAGGAGACCACGACAGCGGTTATTGCCGATGCCGAAACGCAAGAGTCAACCGACACGGAGGAAAGTGTTGCGGAGGGAGAATATCCTGCCGATATCCGGTCCTTGATAGAAAATTCACAAGGGAATTATGCCACGGCAATGCTTGTTTTTGAGGAGGATGAAGCAAGACAGGAATCTGCTGCCGTACAGGAGACAAAAAGACCTTCCGGACAGACAAACGTTTCGTCTTCTACGACAACGACCACCACAAATAACGGCGGCACGGGTAAAAATGATGCTGTGGACACCGGCAGAAATGACAATCATGACTATTTTTTGGAACAGCCTTCGGAATCAGCCGAGGAGGAGAGCTATGTAGAGGAGAGCAGTACAGCGGATACGCCGTCGTCAAAAACCGACTCGGATTTCCAATACGACCTTTACAGGGATCATGTTGTAATCAAAAAATATACCGGTTCGGCAGCTTCGCTTGATATTCCGGATACGATAGAGGGAAAGCCCGTTACGCAGATTGGCGATTCGGCGTTTTCAAACTCAAAGTCGCTTGTGAAAGTGACCATGCCGGATACCGTGGAGAAAATAGGAAAAAATGCCTTTAAGGGCTGTGCGCTGCTGGTTGACATTAACCTTTCCGAAGATCTGTTGGAAATGGGTGAGGGTGTTTTTGACAGTTGTGAGCGGCTTGCACGGATTTCCATTCCGGACGGTGTGACGGCAATCGGGAAGAAAGCGTTCAACGAATGTACGGATATGATAAAGGTTACGCTGCCAAGCTCGATTGTGAGCATTGGGGAGCAGGCATTTTATAACTGTGGGAAGATGGAGCTTACAAAGTTACCTTCTGATTTAAAAAATATTGATAAGGAAGCATTTTTTGGCTGTTATAAGATTGCGCTTAACAAATGGCCTTCTGATTTGGAAATCATTGGGGAGAGCGCTTTTGAAGAGTGTTTTGCAATTACGGCAGTTAAGCTGCCTTCCTCTATGAGAAGGCTGGACAAACGGGCATTTTACAGTTGTACAGGAATAACGGAGCTTACGATAAAGTCGGGGCTTGAATCAATATCAGAGGAAGCATTTGCGGCATGTACCGGAATTAAAGAGCTTACGTTCCCCAAATCCATAATCAGCATTGGTGACACTGCATTTTCGGGATGCACTGCGCTTGAAAGCGTTGAAATTCCAAAGAATACATTAAGCATCGGCGCCTCCGCATTTACGGACTGTCCGTTTAAGGAGGTAAAGATTAATAAAAAATGCTCTTATCAACCGACTTCGTTCCCGTTTGAGCTGACAGAGGATAATTATTATTAGAATTTACAGGAGGTGGCTGTTGATGAAAAAAGGACTGCTAAAAAAATATGCGGCGGCGCTGCTGCTTGGAGTGACTGTGCTGACAGCCTCTCTGAGCGCTGACATTGATGCACTTGCAAAAGGACCGACTTATTCGGCAAAAGAAGACGTATATTATACAAAAGCGAATTGTATTGTATACGCGGAGCCGACTTATACGTCGATTGTACTTACGACGCTGGATGCAAATCTGCCAGTGCGGGTAATCGGCGAATATTCGAACGGCTGGTACCGTATCAATATCGGTGTAATCGGATACGTCAAGTGGGATTCAGTTACGACTGCAGGCGCAATCGGACTTCCGCAAAAGGCGAGCAAGCAGATTGCAGATGCGCAGCGGATTGCATCAGAGATTGGCTATGAGTTTGTTTATCTTACATTAAATGACGAAAAGATTATTAAAAAGGATATCTACAACAGCTATGTGGGGCAAAAAGTGATGCTTTACGTAAAGATTGATGATGAGGTCGGCATTTCCTTTAAGATGCTGTATGAGGATAAAATCAAATCTGATATTAATCTGAAATTTACCAAGACAGCGACAGTCGGTACGCTTGGAGACAGAATTGTGGAGCTTGCATTTGACGAGGATATGGAGCTGTTGGGACAGATTGCGATTTTCCAGTTTAAGGAAGGCTATGATAAGGCAATCACGATTAATACAACGGACCTGGATTCCTACGATTATGTGGAGATGAACACATATTATACGGAGTTTAGCGAGTTCGCATATGCGCCGGTTACACAGATTGCAAATATGAAGATTATTGATACGGAAATTCCAAACAGCCTGACTGAGAAGCAGAGGGCACGGATGACGGATTTGCAAAGAGGCATTAAATATCAAAGCTATGACAATAAAGAGTACAGAAGCAGTATTCATAGCAGGCTGCGAAAAGATACGGAATATGTTGATTATAATTATTGATGGAAGAAGGGAAGCGGTGACTTCCCTTTTTGCCATATAATGGCAGGAGATTTGGAAAAATGCATCTTTTTTGCAAAGTTTTACAAATTTATATGTTATATCTTGCCGTTTAACGGTAGATGTGGTATTATTTCAGTGGCAGTTAACTGTATTGTTTGAAGTAATACAGTTGTTAAAAATATGACATATCTGTCATATTTTTGCAATAGAAGCGTAATATAAAAAGGGTATTGCGGTATAAGAAAATATGGGAACCAGCATATAGGGGAGAGGCATGTCAGAGAAAGGATATACAAAAAAAGACAGCGGACCGGTGATTGTGGTAAAGGATTTGTACAAGGTCTACCGTATTGGGGAAAACAGGGTTCGGGCATTAAACGGTGTAAGCTTTAGCATTAACCGTGGGGAATTTTGTGCAATTGTCGGAACTTCCGGTTCCGGAAAATCTACGCTGTTAAATATGCTTGCGGGACTTGAGAAACCGACGAAAGGCGAGATTATCATAACCGGCGAGCACATGGAGGCAAAAAACGAAAATCAGCTTGTAAAATTCCGGCGTGAGCATATCGGATTTATTTTCCAGTCGTTTAATTTAATGGGGACAATGAATGCGGTCGAGAATGTGGCGCTTCCGCTGACCTTTCAGGGAATTTCCAAAAAAGAGCGCATCCGGCGCGCAAAGAAAATGGTGCATTTGGTAGGACTCGACAAGTATTGGGACCACAGACCAAATCAGATGTCGGGCGGTCAGCAGCAGCGTGTCGGCGTAGCAAGGGCTTTGGTGGTAAAGCCGGAAATTATCTTTGCCGATGAACCGACTGGAAACCTGGATTCCAACACGTCAAAGGAAATAATGAATTTGATGCAGAATGTGGTGCGTGAACAGAATCAGACGCTGATTATGGTAACGCATGACAATACATTGGCAGGCTTTGCAGACCGGATTATCCGGATTGTGGATGGAAAGATTGTTGAAATGATTGACAATACAATAGGAAAAAAAGAGGAAGGTTGAAAATTAAATTTTCAACCGGCAAGTTTGTGCCTGACAGCACAAACTCGCGAGCAGAGAAAGGAGTATGGTTATAAAAATGAGACGATTTAAGGAGTGGTTGCTAATCCTATCTGCGGCAGTATTGCTATGCGGGAATACGCTTTCTGTCTGTGCAGCCGAGACGGGCAACGATATAAATAACGGTTCTGAAACGGAGAACACAAATCCTGCGTCTGCGGAAGATAAAGAACATGCAATTGAAATGCTAAATCAGTATTATTCTGATTTGAAGGTGCGTTATAAGCTGTCAAAAAGCAAACTTAAAAAAATGGATGCGATATATGACAATGCCGTGGCATATATGAAAGAGGCAAAGCTTACTGTATCAGAACTTGCAAGCTATGAAAAAGATGCGGAGGGCTATCTTTTGGAAGTGGCAAGGGAGACGACTTCCAATACGCCTTCCGATGACGATTCTTCAGACGACACCATCAATTCTGCTTCTGAAGCACAAAGAGAGCATATCAGAGGAAAACTGAACAGATATTATACGGATTTGAAAGTGCGTTACAGTTTGAGCGATGAAAAGATTAAAAAAATGGACCGCGTCTATAACAGTGCGATGGCGTACATGAGAAACGAAGGGCTTACCGAGAGCGAGCTTAACGCCTATGAGAGCAGTATCGAAGAATATCTTTTAGAGATTGCAAAAGAGAATACGACCGGCACGGAGAAGTTTTTAATGCTTTCAAACGAAGTGCCGATTAGTGATGCGAAGTATGGAGAGCAGGCATTTGTTGTACTGTCATTGATTAACCTTGGAAAGACGGATATTACGGATGTCGTGATTACGCCGACCGTTTCCAATGACAGGGCAAAGTGGCCGTTTGACATCAATCAGCCGTATGACGCGCAGATGGTACAGCTCATTCAGGCATCAAGCAACACGGCGGATGCGTATAACAAGCGTATGGATATTGGATGGAATTTTAATGTCAGGAAGGATGTTTTGACAGGCTGTTATCCGCTGACGTTCCATGCGACGTATTATCAGAGCGGTTCCCTTGTGGAAACGGATATTGTTACATATATCAATGTCAGGGGGGCAAACCCGAGTGATACGTTGATTAAGGACGAGGATAAGCAGAATTCCAATCCGCGTATTATTGTTACGGGATTTACAACCAATCCGGATACCATTTATGCCGGTTCTACGTTTATGCTTACGGTCAGTGTAAAGAATACGTCGGCGGATACGACGGTTGAGAATGTGTTATTTAATCTTGAGGCGACCGTAGAAGGAAACGATACGACGGCGACGTATGCGGCATTTTTGCCGACATCGGGCTCCAGCTCCGTGTATACAAGCAGTATTGCACCGGGCGCGACATATGATATGAGTATTGAGATGGAGGCAAAATCGGATTTGGCACAGAAACCGTATGTGCTTACCGTCAATATGAAATACGATACGGACGAGCAGATTAATATTGCGGATACCGCGCATGTTTCCGTTCCGATTAAGCAGGAGTCAAAGCTTGACACAAGCAGCGCGGAGATAATGCCGGAGTCCATTGCGGTGGGCGAGCAGTCCAACGTCATGTTCAGCGTATACAATACAGGAAAGACGACGCTTTACAATGTCAAGGTAAGCTACAAGTCCGATTCGGTTGACGAGGCGCTTACATATCTTGGAAATATTGCACCCGGACAGACCGGCAGTGTGGACTCGATGGTAACGGGCGTTGCTCCGGATACGGGAGAGGGTATTGTAAAAGCAATTATTTCCTATGAGGATGAGGCAGGAAATGAGACGCAGGTCGAGAAAGATTTGAACCTGAGCGTCTATGAGATGGTGTTTGACGATCCCGGTATGGAAATAGGCGGTGAAGAGTTTGTGGGCGGCGAGGAAGAACCGAAAAAAGGGCTTCCGGTTGTTGTGATTGTAATCATTGTGGTTGCCTTGATTGCCGCGATTATTGTGATTGCTGCCGTTATTAAGAAAAAGAAAAAGGCAAAGCAGCATAAGGAAGACATGGATTTACTGGACGAGGATAAGGAATAATGAAGATTTTTGATTTATTGCTGATGAGCATGTCCAACCTGTGGAAGAGAAAGCTGCGGACAGTGCTTACAGTGCTTGGCGTGGTAATCGGCATTACGTCTATCGTCGTTATGGTGGCGCTTGGAAACGGTCTGAAAGAATCCATGCTGGAGAATTATCAGAACTACAGTTCGATGACGCAGATCCGTGTCAACTCGGGTAGTTTCTATGGCAGCAGCGACGGGCAAAGTGAAGAAAAAAAGCTGGACGATGCGTTTGTAAGTGAAATGCTTGCGACAGAGCATGTGCAGCAGGTTTATCCACATCTGACGTTTGATGTGATTGCCAAAGCAGGACGGTATCAGAGTTGGATGACGCTTACTGGAATGACGCAGGAGGAGCTGCAGGGGCTGAATTTGGAAGTTGCGCAGGGCGGCTTCCCCGATTCGCAGACGGAATTGAAATTTCTTTACGGGCACAATGTGGTGATAAATTTTTATGACGAAAAGACAGGAAACAGCCCTTACTGGGAAAAGAATGAGGCGCCCAATATCGACTTAATGAACGACGCAATCTTTTATATTTTTGATACGGATGCATATTGGAGCTCGCGCGGCGGCGGTACACCTGAGGGCGGTACGCCCGTAAAAGCGCCGAAAAAATATATTATAGAGGCAGCGGGTGTAACGAAGGGTGAGATTGGCGATTGGACGAATTACAGCCAGGATGTGCTATGTGATATTGATGCGCTGAAAGCGCAGTTAAAACGTATATTTAAGAAAAAAGCCATTCCCGGACAGCCGACGCGGAAAAACGGAAAGCCGTATAATGAACTGTTTTATTCAGAGGTTGTCGTTCAGGTTGACGAAATGGAAAATGTGCTGCCGATTACGCAGATGCTGCAGGATATGTGATATAATGCATACAGCTCGGCGGAGTGGATACAGCAGGAAATGGACAGCATGA
>CAMWNY010000154.1 GCA_947175775.1 uncultured Lachnospiraceae bacterium
ACCCAAAGCAATCAGACCCCTTTCCCACAAGACCTACAGCAATCCGTGTCTCATATTCCGGAAATTTTTCTGCAATCATAGGTCTTCCATATTCTTCATAGTACTTGCGGCAAAGTTCTAATCCCGTAATATCCGTTGGTAAATCAGCATCCGTATTTTCGGGCATACTCTCTTCTAATATGCCAGGCTCTGGCGAATCTAAAACTGCTTCCTCTTGTGCATTCTCCTCATTCACATCTTCTTTGGCATCATTTTCCTGTGTCTGATCCACCTCCGAGGCTTCTTCAACCTCTACTGCAATCTCATCCATAACCTCCGCTATCATGGCGTCAACTGCTTTCTCCTCATCATATAATGACTGTACTTTTTCATCAGACCCAGCCTCACTATCCGATACGCCTTTTTGGTCTTTGTCAAGTACGCTGTCTGCCTGATATTTTTTCCCGGAATGTTCCTGAAGTTTTTTGGAAGCCGCAGCTTTAATATCCGCAAAAGCCGAATTAATATCAAACGTACTCACGCTGTCCGCAGGATTGCCGGCTTCCTCCTTTGTTTCGCTCTCCTTGTCGTCTTTTCTTGCATCTTCATCTGCCTTATTCTCATCACAGGCTTTCTCATCATCCGGATTTCTATCCGCCCGAATCACCGATGCCCATCCATCATTATCAATGTCAATTCCCAAAATCTTGTCAATTTCCTGTTCGTTCATTGGTGGTGTGTTGTCCTCTTCTTTTACTTCTTCCTCTGCCTGCGTCGGCTGTGTCTTTGGTGCTTCCTCTCCTATTTTTTCCTGAATGATTTTAATATTATCACTCAATCTTTGGTATTGAATATTTTCTGCTCCAAGATATTTCGCCACGCACTCTCTGCTCTTTTCCATTGCCGAAAGCGCATTGGAATAATCCTTATCCATATAGTAGAGACTTCCAAGCGCCGATAATGCTGCACTGTAGTGGGCATCGTCGACTCCTATTTCCTCAAAAATGCGAATAGCCTCTTCAGCCCTTGCTTTTGCCTCTTCATCCTGCCCAAGTTCAATGCAGGTATTTGCAAGATTTGCCTGCGTTACGGCAATCTCAAATGCCGTATTTTCCTTATGACTGACAATTTTAAGCGCGTTCTCAAGCTGCTCTTTCGCCGCATCAAAATCACCCATCTCCTGATACAAAAGACTTAAATTATTATAAAGCCCTGCAAAGTACATATCATCTTCTTTGAGCCTTGCTAAATAAATCGGCCGTACTTTATTATAATATTCCAAAGATTCCTGCAGATGACCTGCCGCACGCTGTGCATTGGCGATATTTAAGAGAGTGGTCGCATAAGGCATCGTTCCGTTTAATCCCATCTCCTCCATAAGCGATATTGCCTTATCGCAGTTTTCAATCGCCTTGTCATATTGTCCCGTTTCCCGGTAAAAACCGATACATTCATTATATAATGTGAGCATTATATCCCGTTCCCCGGCTGCACGTGCCTGCTCAATATGCTCTTCCAAGAACTGCGGCACTTCACTGATGCGTTCCTGTGTAAAAAGTGCATCCAACTCCGTCATCACCTGATTTAAGTTCATCACAATCCTCCATTCTTTCAAACTTTCCTTAAAATATCAACCGTATGTGCTCCCGCTCCGATTAAATCTGCACGCCCACACACAGCCATTTGATACTGAACAAACGCTTCAAACTCTTTATCTGTAAGTCGATTCAAATATGGACGCATATAATTTGCCGCCCCGTCCGGCGATATAATCTCAAGACGCTCCAATCCCTGTGCCCGATTCAATGCATCAATATCCTCTAACCGCACATAATCATACAATTGGTCAGGATTTGATATTGTCTTAAAGTCTTCCGTAAAACGTCCCTGTTCCATACATTCCAAAATATGCTGTTCTTTAAAGCCATACATTATAACGCTGTATTCGTTCATACAGTAGGCTGCCAAAATAACTCCGCCTTGTTTTGTTACGCGCTTTGCCTCTCCAAGCGCCTTGTTTTTATCATCGAAGCCAAACAGATGATACATCGGTCCAAACAAAAGCGTCACATCATAACTGTCATCCGCAAGCTTTTTCAGATTCATCGCATTTCCCTGCATCGCATGTACCGTGCTCGCCTTTTGTTTTAAAATTCCGAGATTATATTTAACTAACTCAACTGCTGTCACATCATATCCCTGCTCCGCAAGCGCCACGCTATATCTTCCGGTCCCTGCTCCAATGTCTAAAACCCGAATCTTATCTTTGGGAACCTGATTGTTATTCAGGGCAGCCGCATTGTCTAGCCCCGCGGCTGCCCTGTTTAAATACTTTTGTATATATTTCATTGAAACGCGAAATTCAACTTGTCCATGCCGGGAGTTGAGCCGTTTCTCTTCATTAAACTTATTATAATATTCTTCCAGCTTTGTCATGGATTATATCAATACCTCCAACTTTTTCTGTACCCATGAAATAATCGGACCTAAACAAAAAGCACACAAAACCGTCACGATTCCAAAATCTCCCCCAAGAATCGTGCCTGTTACCATAAAAAATATGTCCCACATAATCCGTACTCCCTTAAACGGAAGCTTTTTCACATAATCTGAAATGATGAACGGCAGCGCATCAAAAGGAGCCGCGCCAAGCCCTGAACACATGTATGCCCCCGCGCCTACCATGAAAATAAGCAGTGCTGGAATCAAAAGGATATACCGGACAACATTTTGGTCAAAAAATCCCGCCGGAAGCGCCACAGACCAAAGCCATTTGAAAAAATCAGATATATACCCTAAAAACAGCATATTGCCCAGTGTACCAAAACCAATCATTCCAATGTCAAATTTTATTACAAAGCATAGCGACACAATATTAAACAATAAAAGACATGTGCCAAAACCAAACGGCAAGAAACAGCTAAGCCCTTGTGCAAAGCAGGAACAGGCATCTGTGCCAAGATTAATATCACGTAAAATTGACAATCCGATGCCCATCATAATAACACCACCCAGCATAAACGCCATACGTTTTAAAAATTTAGGCGGGCGGGCAAAACAGTTTTTCTTTTTTTGCTTAAAACTCATAGAAGTTGTACTCCTCTAACTTTGGTTTTTCAGGTTCCGTAACCACCGGGGATTCCAACGCTTCATTTTGTGTCCTTGTATGCACATTGTCCGTACGGATTTCAATCACCGGACCGCCTGTACCATTAATATAATCACCCGTGATTGTAACTTCACCGATATTGTCATCTTTTGGAATTTCGTACATAATGTCAAGCATGAACTCTTCGATAATTGCACGCAGCGCTCTCGCGCCTGTTTCACGTTCCTGTGCCTTCTTAGCAATTGCCACAAGAGCGCTGTCATCAAAGTTAAGCTTTACCTCGTCAAGCTCCAAAAGCTTCTGATACTGCTTTAAAATTGCATTTTTCGGCTCTTTTAATATTTTGATATAGCTCTCCTCGGTCAGCCCGTCCATCGGGCAGATAATCGGCAGACGTCCTATAAATTCCGGTATCATACCAAACTTTTTAATATCCTCAACCGTCACCCTTTTTAGAATATTCTCTTCTTTATCAAAAGCATCCTTTAACTGTGCGTTAAAGCCAATTGAGGACTGCTTTGTAAGCCTTTGCTTAATAATCTCTTCTAAATCAGGAAAAGCGCCGCCGCATATAAATAAAATATTTCTTGTATTAATTGTTGTGAGCGGCACCATTGCATTTTTGCTGTTTGCACCTACCGGCACTTCAACGTCCGCTCCTTCCAAAAGCTTAAGCATTCCCTGTTGTACAGACTCCCCGCTTACGTCTCTTGATGTCGTATTCTTCTTCTTTGCAATCTTGTCAATCTCGTCAATAAAAACAATTCCCTGCTCTGCGCGGTCCACATCGTTGTCCGCGGCAGCAAGAAGCTTTGAAATTACAGATTCGATATCATCGCCAATATAGCCCGCCTCCGTAAGAGACGTCGCATCCGCAATCGCCAAAGGAACATCCAAAAGCCTTGCAAGTGTTTTTACCATATAAGTCTTTCCGCATCCTGTAGGACCAAGAAGCAAAATATTGGACTTTTCAATCTCAATATCGTTCATTGTTCCTGTACTCACACGCTTATAATGATTGTAAACAGCAACCGAAATAACCTTTTTGGCATAATCCTGACCTACAACAAAATCATCAAGCTGTGCCTTTATTTTATGCGGTGCCGGTAAATTATGAATATTAAAAACTGCCTCGTCCTTGTTTTTTTCTTTTGCCTTTTTCTTTTTCAGCTTTTGACGGTTTGGAATCCCGCCGTCTCCCTGAAGGTCTGCAATATTTACAAAACTTATGTTCGGAAAACGTTTCTTATTATTTTTTCCATCATTGCTATCCTTTTCAGAACCTATGTTTGTATAATTTAGCATTCCCTGATAGTCAAACTGACTGACCGTGTCCATCGTTTTATGCATACAGTCAGAGCATACGGAAATATGATTCGGAAGCTTAAACATTCTCCCTGTTTTACTCTCAGGACGCCGGCAGATAAAGCACACGTCCTCGTAATCGTTTTCCTTATCCTCCTCGTATCCCTCATCTTCTTCTCTAATAAGCGTTTCATCCTTTGAGAATGTATCATCGCCCTCGCCGGCGCTCATGTCAAGCATTTCCATATCCAAATCATCTAAGTCCAAATCATCCTTCTTTGCCATTGCTTCCTCCCTAGTCCTGCTTTAATCCAAAGGTCACTTCTACGGTTACTTTCTCATAACTGCCATCGTTTATACGCATCAACGTAATTTCTGCCTTTGTATCAGCCTCATAATATTCCAAAAGGCTTTGAACCTTAGACATTGATGCAACCTTTTCCCCATCTATTGCCGTAACAATATCACCCTTTTTAATTCCTGCCTTTTCCGCGGCAGTGCCCTCAAGAACACTCGACACATAGACGCCTTCTGGCATCTCATACTTTTCTACTGCCTCGTCAGACACATCTGTTCCTGAAATACCCAAAAATGCACGCTTTTCATAAGCGACCTTTCTTCTTGTTTCCTGCTTCACAAGCTCATCCACAATCGGTTTTGCCGTATTAATCGGAATGGCATAACCCATTCCTTCTATCGCATAATCTGCGATCTTGCTGGAATTGATACCAACAACCTCGCCGTTTACATTGAGCAGCGCACCGCCTGAATTTCCGGGATTAATCGCTGCATCCGTCTGTATCAGACTGTTGAGATTAATTTCTTCATCATCCTCAAAAATATCACAGTTCAACGCACTAATCACACCCGTTGTCACAGACTGGCCATACCCAAGCGAATTCCCGATTGCAATTGACGGTTCTCCCACTTCTAATTCATCCGAATCCCCGAGCGCCGCAATTGCAATCTCGTCCAGTGTGGCATCAGACACATCCTCTAAAAGGACGCTGACAACTGCCAAATCCTCATTTGGCGCAACCCCCTTTACATACGCAACAACCTCTGCGTCGTCAATAAACTGGACATATAAATCGTTGGAGTCTTCCACAACATGATAATTTGTAAGAATAAGCAGTTCTTCCGGGTTTTGTGAGATAATAATGCCGGAACCGTTCGCTTCATCATCATATTCCTCGTCATACCAGTAATCGTAAGCCGTATATTCGTTTGTAATTGATACTACACAGGGCATTGCTGCCTTCACAACCTCTGTCACATCTGTCACGACCGCTTTCGCCGTATCTGCCTGTTGTACCGTCTGCACATTTCCTATATGCACATTATTCCTTTGGGGCTTATCGTCCTTCGCAGCCCGAGTCTCTTGCTCAATTCGTGTCTGCGGTTCTTTTATGTCACCTTCTCCTGCCTCCTGCTGCTCTTGTGTCTCTTCATTTGTTTCATCCTCTTTTGATTCCAAAGCAGCGCTCTCCTCATCAAACCGAGGCTGTTGCCCTATTACATCAAAATCATGCGCCTCCAAAGAATCGGTTTCCGTTCCATACTCAATCTCCACTTTATCAATCCATGCCGGAAGCGATTCCGTTTCTTCCGGTTCAGGCATCTGTGCATATTGATGTTCAAAAACGTCCAATGTCTTTTCATAAAAAACAGGATCAAACATGCCTCCGCAAATATACAGCACTGTAATGGCATAGAGAGCTGCAAACATTGTGCAGCCTGTAATAATCAGTATATTTTTAAAAACCGACGGCTTCTTTTTATTGTTTCTCATATTGTTCTTCTCCTTAAATGATAGGACGCCTCACTACTCTACGGTAACTGATTTCGCCAAATTCCTCGGCTTATCGACATCGCAGCCTTTTCCGACTGCCACATAATACCCGAAAAGCTGTAACGGTATGATGGCAAGAGAATTTGCAAAATACGGATTCGTACGCGGAATATAAATACAGTAATCCGCCGCTTTCTCAATTTCCGTATTGCCTTCGTTGGTCACAGCAAGCACAAACGCCCCCCTTGCCTTAACTTCTACCATATTGCTGAGCGTTTTTTGGAAC
>CAMWNY010000155.1 GCA_947175775.1 uncultured Lachnospiraceae bacterium
TATTCCGTTACGCTGCCGGATGCGCAGATATATAAAAATCCGGTAGAGGCAAAACTTGGCAGGCTGTTTATTTATTATTATCCGAATTATAATTTAAAGCCAAAGACGGAAACGGATTCCGGTGTGGATCAAATTATTATCAACAATAAAACGAATATTACAAAATTTCAGTGTTATATTTTGAAGCAGCGCACGGATGCACTTAGCAATAACAGCCTTAAGACAAAGGAGAATGGGTATAAGGCGTATGTGGAGATTAAAAATCCGTCGGGTGGAAGCTGTGAGGTTTTTCATAATTTTAAAGACAATATAGGAGGAGGAAGCTCAACGGCGGAGCCTTCGATTACGGGAGCAATTGGGGATTACAGCTATGCGACCTCGGAGCTTACGGAACGGTTTGAGAAACAGGAAGTGCTTTCTTATAAGCTTACACTTGATGTGATGCAGGAAGGAAGACCGATTACGAAAATTGAAAGTACGATGAATGAGAAAATAAAGAAGTCTGAGGAGTAGAGAGGGTGTGATGCGTTTGGGATATTGCAGGAAAAAAGGAAAATTGGATAACAGGGGTTCTGCGCTTGTCTCTGTGTTAGTCATCACAACCTTTATCACAATTATTGCGACGACCATGCTTTATATGGCGGCGATGAATTATCAGCAGAAGCAGACGGATTATCAGAATAAACAGAGCTTTTACGGCGCAGAGAAGGCGCTTGATGAGTTTAAGAGCATTTTGGTAAGTGATGTGCAGGATGCGTATTTGTATGCATATAATGAAACATCGAAAAACTTTCTTTGGAGGAAAGATGATTTGACGGCGTATTTTCAAGAGTCGTTTATGAATGCGCTGAATGAGAAGTGGAAAGAGCGCGTAGATGATGTAACGGCTGCGGATATATCAGGGCTGCAGAGCATTGCCAGTATGAATGATGGTCAAAAAAAGCTGTTATTGGCAGTCCGGGATGTTATGGAGGACGCGGAAGAAACAGAGTATAATGATTGTGCAAAATACTTCTATAAGATTGACAGTTATGGTTTGTATGAGGATGCAACAGGTGCGAAAAAGTTTGCGCTGAAGGGGATACAGGTAAAGTGTACATCGGGTAATTATACAACATTTTTATATACGGATATTTGTCTTGAGCCGCCAAGTGTGAATTGGCAGACCGGTTTTGCGGATGCGACAGGTGCGACGCAGGAAAAGGCTTGGGAAACAATTGCGTTTACGGATTGTGTTTATTATGTAAATTGGCACAGGGCTGATTATGATGAAAGGGATCATTATAATACGGATTTAGGAGCTCCTGTCAGTTGATGTTGAATGATTTGGTTTATATGTGAACAGAAGGGAGGGAAGTTGTGGCTTATGAACAAACTGAATAGGGATCAGCGCGGTTTTTCGATGGCTGAGCTGATTATTGTGATTGCGATTATGTCAATTATGGCGGGAGTCGTGGGCTACGGCTTTTCTTTGACAAATGGCAAGCCTGCTGAGGAGTGTGCCAAAAAACTGACCGCGGCGATTGCACATGGGCGCACGACAACAATGGGGAAGTACCGCAATGTTATTACGGTACGCAAGGAGACGGACGGCAGACTGACTGTTACGGAGGATACGCTTGTACGGATTGAGGATGACGGGACAGAGGTGAAAACATCACGCAATAGCACGGTGGGGATTAAGAGTGTGACTGTCGAATACAAGATTGGCAGCACAGGCAGCTATACGGAGCTGACGCCGGGAAATGAAATTCAGATAAGGTATGATTCAGGAAGCGGAGCGATGAAAAAGACAGCGGGCGGCGGGACGGATTATTATACGGGTTTTCGCATATCGAGAGCAGGGAAGGTGTGGTATGTAAAACTTGAAACGCTTACCGGAAGGATAACATCTTCTACAACGGAAACATAAGGTATCAATGGATTGGGAAGATATGGTTTTGTAACAGGAGTGAGGTAGGATATGAAAAGGATTTTAAGTAAGATAAGGAGCAGGATGTACCGGGATAACAGGGGAATGAGTCTTGTGGAGGTTATGTGTGCGGTGGCAATACTTGCACTTGTGTCAGGTGTTATCGGAGGCGTTATTGTAATCAGTACGCGTACATACAGCAAAGGCGTTTCGGAGACAAATATCCAGCAGGAGGCGCAGCTTGCGGCGAATAATATCGGGGATCTCGTTAAAGACGCGTGCAGTGTTATTTATGGTGAGAGCGGTGCGCAGTATATTGAGAATGGCGATACGCCTATGACAAATACTGATAACAGCCCTAAAATGCAGAGTGACAATGTTACGGAGCTTTCCATCATTACAAATGATAAAAAGCAGTATACCGTGAAATATTATAATAGTGCAAATGGTGACAGCGTTAAGGAAACATTATGGTACGAAATCATTGATCCGGCATCGGTAAGTTCTTCGCCTCAGCTTATGGCAAAAAATGTCAGTGAGTTTAAGGCGGCTACATCGGATTTTAGGGAAAATAAGACAATTAAGCTGACCATGACGGTAAAGGACGGCGACAGGGAAATCCCGATGGAGTATACAATGACCTCAAGAAACGGTGTAGGAGAGGGTGTAGCCTATACACCGGTTTCCGACAGTGCGAATATCTTGATTGACGACAATGAGGTGGTGTTAGTTCCGGGTGAGCGGTACAAGGTTGATTTTTCCGTATTAGGAGATATTGAAGAAGGGGATTTGGAATGGGGTTCAAACGAGGGCTTCGAGGTTGCGGACAGCATTAGCATCAATCCTGCGGACAAATCCGACGGCTCTGCGTGGGTAGAGGTTCCGATTGATACAACGAAAACAGAATGCCAATTGATTATCAAAACGAAAGATACTGCAAGGGCAAGCGTTTCGGGAGCAATTAAGGTTAAAGTAAGAAAAGTAGACCGGGTAGATGTGAGCTATACCGTAGATACAAACAACGCAAGAGGCGGAATGATGGAGGCAGCAGGCGCAGAATATACGTTCAGTGCAGGTGTAGCAGGAAGCGCGTTGGCAAAGAGTGTCGCATATGATTATGACAGAGATTATAAAACGGCACAGGCGGTAGTGTGGAACTTTAAACTGCATGCGGAGGGAATAGACATTATCCGCGAGTGGACGTGCGAGCAGAATGCGGAAAATAATCAATGGGAGTTTACACATTCCTATACTGCAGGGGACGAAGCTGTTTTTAACGATTATTTTGATATTGTGGGCGAAGTTGAAGACGCAGTTTCTCCCAAGTTTATTTTGAGGCTTAAGAAGGATATGCCTGCTGATTTTGAGCTTACAGTCAGAGCGACTTCAAGACATGCGCTTGGCGTAAATAAAGCAAATTCGCAGTACAGTCTGATTTATTACGGTGAGAAGGTGGTTCAGCCAAGAAAGACATTGGTAAACAGCAGTACGAAATATGTACTTCTTGAGCCGAACGAGGAGGCGGTAGTCGATGTCAAGGTGCTTGGCGCCGGTATGTCACAGGCGGATACGGTAAGCATTGATTACAACCATAAATATATAGGACGGGACGGAACAGAGTACGAGGCGGACAGCAGAAGCGATACGACAACGAAGGCGGAGTATGATGTTGATGCAAAAACGGTTAAAATTACGGCAGGCAGGGATGAAAAGGGGCATAAGGAATATAATCCCAATATCGGCTCCGAAGTTTATGATTACAATGTGTATGTGAATCTTGCAACAGGCGGCGGAGAGCGGTGTACAATTATTGTGAATATCAGCCGTATTGATGTAATCAGTTTAGAGTTAGAGCATCCTGCAAGTTCCGAGAAGGGCGTGACAGATAGCGGCAAGGATATTAGAAGGTACCGTTTTAATGTCCGGTTTAATACGGATTTGGAACATAAATACAAGAGTCTGATGCAGTATCTGACGCCTGACGAGGAGAAGGCAAAACGAAATCTTGCCACAAAGTTTACGATTACATATGAGAATACGTCAACAGGAAAAGTACTTGCAAGCGATGAGGTGACGATAGACGGTGACGGAAACGTGCTGTCAGGGCAGCTCCCTAATAAGAAAGGACCAAACGGAGACTACAGCATACTGGTGACGTCGAGCATTGGCGATAAAGTGGAAAAGGACATGAATAATCCGGATTCGGGTTACGAGTTCATCAATCCGTCATCCACACCGCATGTATTTGTCAGTCTGCGGGACGACAATCTGCCTATGAACCGGAAGCTTACGGTTCGGGCGGAGGTAATGCATCCGTCGGGAGGCGATTGGAATAACACAAAGAGTTCATATGCGACGGTTGAGGCGGTAGAGAAGTATATCGAGGGACCGCAGAAACTCGAACTTGACTCGGATACGGTAATTGTTGAGCCATTACAGGGACCGGACGACAGGGGCGATCATGAGCTGGTTATTCCGATATATGTATCGAATGGAAGAACTTACAGGATGACAGCGGAATTAGCAGGAAACAGTGATAATACAACAAGGATTGCTGCAGCGGTTAGGGATTCTTTTGGGAACGAGAGCAATCCATATACGCTTACCAGCTATAAGCCGGGTTCGCAGTGGGTATGGTATCTTAGCCTTCAAATCGGAAAAGACGAGAGAGGCAATAACGGGCGTTTTGACGTGACAGTTAAAGCGTTTGATACAAATAATAATCAGATAGAGGAGAAGAAGATTTTTTTGGCGGTCAGACGCGTCAATGAGGTTGATTTAGAGGTATCAGGAAGCAGCGACATTAATAAGATTAATAAGGCGAAGCAAAAGATTACGCTTATGGCGTATCCGAAGGGATTCGGTAAAGATCAGGTTGAGTATTTTGCAAAGCAGACGAAACCCGACAGCACAGAGGTATGCCGTTGGGAAACAGCGGGGCACGGTGAATATAAGTCGCCATATCCGATAAAGTGGGTGATGGAGTACAGGGGAACAGAGAAGACAATCAGTGAATGGACGGATTACTTTTCAAATGTTTCTATCAATAAAAATGAGTATGCGAATGAGCACCGGGAAAGCGTAACCTTTACATTAAAAAAGGCGCTTCCGTCAGGGGCAAAGCTTAGGGCATATTCTCTGCATGCGCTTGGTGCGGATAAGGAAACAAATTATAATAAGGCAGGCATGAAGTATGATGATGTTTATGGTGAGCTTGTGATTACCGGCAGTTATGTTAAGGCAGACGGGTTCCAAAGAGCGGATGATTTTGATTTTGCCAAAACTACGCCGTTCCCATGGATGCGTTCTTACTTTACACAGGGGATTTATAATTCGACGCAGAGAACCTTTTTCCGGTATCGGGAGGCTGGGACAGAATGGAATGCGGCAAATAAACAGTACCGCATAATGGACAGTGAAGGTGAGCGTGATGCGTTTCTTGGCGGTAATTTGGGTTCCCGTTTATTCCTTCCGAATAAGGAATATGAACTTGATATTGTAAATGTCGTGTATGGCACAGGACCACAGGGGCAGAAGGTCATTTATTGGCCGCAGGATGAGAGTCTGCTTGAAGCCGGAAACGGCTGGAAGGAAGCAGGATATAAACTTTGGGATGGAACTTGGGGACATACCGAGTGGGGACAGCTTAAGGATGAAAATGGAAATGTGCTTAAAGATGAATGGGGAAAAGATAAGTGGGGAGATGTTGAGAAATTTAAAGAAGTATATCAGGAAATAAAAAATATTCCACAAGAGCCTCACAAGTATCTGATACCTAAGACGGAGATTTCATTTGCACCAATCGATAATCCAAATGAGTGGAATGAAACGATTAGTGGAAAAATGAAGACGATAGGAAGCGAATCGAAACCGAAAAAATTAAGCAATTCCGGTGCAGGAAACGGCACGAATTATGATAAGCATTTTGTAGTGAAACTGGCGCCGACTTCGTTCAACATTGACAAGACACAGCTGCATTTTACTGCAAAGATTGATAAGTGGGAAAATAACCAGTGGGTACATATGATTTCACTTACGCAGAATTCTTCCATGAATGAAGCACAATATAAATGGTTTTTGCAGGTAAGCGTGCCTAAGTTTGATATTTACCATATCCGTACGGATGCCAGTGGAAAGTACAGAGTGCGTTCCACTGTAACCGGAATGACATGGACGAAGATTACAGGCGGATTGTTCGATACCGGTGCCGGCAGATATCAGCAATATGTTGTGGACAATATTGATTTGTTTGATATGTCGGATGAATCGGGAGTAATGTATTTGCAATTAAATTAAATGTCGGTTTTTAAGACAAATGTGGAACGGTATTGGAGATTATCCTTTACCGTTTCTTTTTTGTATGGTAATATTGCAAGATTGGATTAAAAGTCCAATGACAGGAATAAAAATTGTAGGGTACAATTTTATTGTCCTGAGTCGGTAAAATGACAGTGATTCCATGTTTAAGCCAACTTAGAGTATAATTATCATTGGCAAAAAAAAGGGAAGAAGGAAAAATCCCTCT
>CAMWNY010000156.1 GCA_947175775.1 uncultured Lachnospiraceae bacterium
CATATTCACAGCTGATAAACGGCTTTGCCTGTTCGTCCTTTAAATACGCTTCAATCTCTGCCGCCTTTGCATACATACGGCTCTCCATGTCAGAGCTGTCATTGTAGCGCCTGTCGTTAAAAACACCCTCATAATGAACAAGCCTCGTATCGTCCAATTCGCGGAACAGATTGGACATCTCATAAATCGTTTCCCCGCCGTACGACTCATTTCCCACGGACCAAATCACAATCGCAGGGTGGTTTTTATCCCGCTGGAAGCACGAATTGATACGGTCAAACATCATTGCCTTCCACTCAGGTCTGCCGTTTGGCAGGATAAAATCCTCGTCCTTCTTGCCCCGCAGATAAGCATCCCACGTTCCATGCGTCTCCATATTGTTTTCCGCAATCATATAAAGCCCGTAACGGTCACACAAATCATACACATCTACATCATCCGAATAATGACAGGTACGGATTGCATTGATATTGTTGCGCTTCATCGTCACAATATCCTTCTCAAGCTCCGCATACGACACATGCCTGCCCGAAACGGAACTGAACTCATGGCGGTTGACTCCTTTAAACACAATTCGTTTTCCGTTTATCAGCATACGGTTGTTTTTTAGCTCAAATTTGCGGAAACCGACGCTCTGCGGAATATACTCCGTAACTGTACCCGCACTGTCCAATACCTCGATTTCCAACATATAAAGATACGGTTCCTCCGCACTCCAAAGCTTCGGCGCATTCACAGCTTCCTCAAACAGAACTTCCGACGCGGCATCTACCGTACGTGCAAAGACGACATCTTCCCCGTCCTTTAACGTTACCTTCAAACAGCCTGTCCCCTTCATCTTTATCGTCGCCTGAAAGACTGCTTTGCTAAAATCATCCCTATCAAAAAGTGTCTTGACAAAAAGGTCCTCCACATGCGTTCTCGGAATTGCACGCAGCTCCACACTCCGGTATATTCCCGAAAACCGGAAGAAATCCTGATCCTCGCACCAGCTTGAGGAGGTCCACTTAAACACCTGCACCGCAAGCTTATTTTCTCCGTCTTTAAGATACGGCGTCAAATCAAACTCCGACGGCGTAAAGCTGTCCTCACTGTAGCCCACATACACACCGTTGAGCCATACCGCCATGCCACTCTCCACACCTCTGAAATTGATGTGAATATCCATGCTTTTCATAGGCTCCGGAATTGTGAAATATTTCACATAATTTGCCACAGGATTAAACCGTTCTGGTATCTCCCCGGGCTTAATCTCCTCACGCCCGTCCCACGGATACTGCGTGTTTGCATACTGCGGAATATCATACCCTTCCATTTGGATATGCGCCGGAACGCGGATATCCGCCCAATCCGTACAGTCATACTCAGGCGCCTCAAACCCCTTAATCGCAGAATGGTAATTCGGCGCATACGCAAATTTCCACACACCGTCCAGCAAGGTGACAAGTGAGCTGCCCTTTCCGGACAGCTCACCTTTCCCCGCATAAGTCATGTGTGCAGAATGTGCCGCAAGCACATTCTCCTTAAAAAATGTCGGATCCTTTACTTTTCCATAATCAAACATTGCCATAACTTATCCTCATATTATTCTTTTTTCATAAACTATATTGATACTTTTTATTATTAAACAGGATTGACCTGCTGCATAAATCTTACTTGACAGCGCCCGTAATACCTTCCGCAAACTGCTTTTGCAGAATGAAGAAAATAATCAAGGTCGGGCACGAACAAAACAGCACCGCCATCATCAGAACGCCGTAATCCACTGAATAGCCTGCTGCCAAATTCGCAATCAGCCGCGGCATTGGCTGCGCCCCGTTGTCACTCATAACAACCTTCGGCCACATATAAGCGTTCCATGCATTCATAAATGTGATAACCGCCGCTGCCGCATAGGTCGCCTTCATAACCGGCATGTACATCTTAAAGAAAATCTTAAACTCGCTCAAACCGTCAATACGCGCCGCCTCCATAATATCAATCGGAAAGCTTCTCGAATTCTGGCGGAACATCATAATCAGAAACGGAGTTGAAATTGCAGGCAGGATAAACGCCCAAACGGAATTGAGCAGTTTCATGCTTGATACCATTTTAAACAACGGAATAATCGTCGCAACCTGCGGCACCATCATCGCAAGCAAAAGAATGGAAAACAGCTTATCCTTATACTTATCATGATAAAGCTCAAATCCATATCCCGCAAGCGAACAAATCAACAGCGCAATGATTGTCTGTACCCCCGCGTACCAAAACGAATTTTTCAGCGCGCCCCAAAGGTTCTGCTGCGCCAAAAGGTTCGTAAAGTTCTCAACGGCATGTGTTCCGAATATAATTTTACCTCTTGCGACCTCAAGCGACGTATTCGTCGCCGCCGTCAGCATCCAGTAAAACGGGAACACGGAAATTAATGACACAATTGTCAGAAATATGTAAGTCGGTATCAGTCTTCTCTGAATATTAGAACGTCCCTTTTTAGTCACGCTTATCACCTACTTTCAAATTAATCGCCGAAAGCACGGCAACCATGATAAATACCACAAACGACAGCGCCGACGCGTATCCGAAGTTCGCCACAAAATCACCGAACGAGTTTTGGTAAATATAATGTGACATCGTAATCGTCGAGTTCGCCGGACCTCCGCTTGTCAGGTTTACGGATTCATCAAAGAGCTGTAATGTACCGTTGATTGACATAATTCCTGTCATAACAATCGTTGGTTTTAAGAGAGGCACCGTAATGCGCCAAAACGTCTGCCATGCGTTTGCGCCGTCAATCTTTGCCGCCTCATATACGGAATACTCAATTCCCTGCAAGCCCGCAAGGTAAAAGACCATGTTGTACCCCGTCCATCTCCACACCAGCGCGACAATAATAATCGCACGCGCAGTGCTCGTCGTTCCCAAAAAGTTAATATTCTGCTCAATCAGTCCCAAATTCAAAAGCACGGAATTAATCAGACCATTTGTGGCAAACATGGATTTAAAAATCAAAGAATAAGATACCAGTGACATCGCACACGGGAGGAAAACACACGTACGAAACAGTCCCTTGAATTTCAAATCCTTGTTGTTGAGCATCTGTGCCAAAAGCATCGCCACAACCAACATGATTGGTACCTGAATAATCAGGTAAAGGAAGGTGTTGCCCACAGAACGAATAAACAGCTTATCAGCAAACATTCGTTTATAATTGTAGAATATCGGTTCTACCCACTGCATATTTGCACTTGAGCCCGTCTTTAACGACATTAGAAATGCCTGTATCATCGGCCAAAAGCTCATCACTACAATCAGCAGGGACGCAGGCGCCAAATAAATCCAGCCCGCTCTGTGCTGTTTTGCCAGCACGCTTGCATTTTTTTTACTCAATGCGAAAACCTCCTTTAACCACAAACGGAGGAGCATGGTATCTCCTCCGTTTTCATTTTAAACCGCTTTTCAATGAAACACGCGATTAGTTGCCCATTGCAAAGTTGATATTCTCCTCAGCAGTCTTAAGCTCTGTCATCAAATCAGCGCCCTGAATTGCGTTCATAATCGCTGCTGCCATATGTGTACGAGCCGTGTAATGTGCATCATTCTGCTCGATTACGTTTACATGAGAACCCATCTCAACAATCTGTGCATAAATCGGTGTGTTGTTGAAGTATTCAACGCCCTCATTGTATACGTCTGATGTACCTGCGGAAATGCAGCATGTGATAACACCGCCGTCACGAAGCGCTGCGTCATATGTTTCCGTGCTGCCGCCGAATGTATAAGCAAGGAACTTCTTAGCCAAATCCGGATTCTGGCAGTTTGATGTAATGTAAAGGGAAGAACCGCCGTTTGACGCATAACCCTCGCCGCCGTTTAATGTCGGCATAGAAGTAATCTCCCACTTACCACTGTTCTCCGGTACATTCTGAATGGTAGGAATAATCCAGTTTCCGTTCATAACGCCCGCTACCATGTCGCCCTGGATAGTCTGATCCGTGTAATCTGACCAGTCATTTGCAAGATAGCAAACGTTCTTCTGTGACATCTCTACAATCTTCTCGCATACGCTTACCAAAGGAGCATTCTCCGTAATGTAAGGCTTTCCGTCCTTAAACTGAGAACCGCCCTCTGCCTGCAGCATCATGTAAATCAAATCGTTTCCGTCACCGTCCATAGAAAGGAGATACTTGCCTGTCTTAGCATATACTTCCTCACCAATCTTGATGAATTCATCCCATGAAATTCCCTTCATGGCATCGATTGAATATCCGCACTCTTCCAAAACGTCAACTCTGTACGCCATAACAACCGTACCATTGTCAACAGGGAAACCGTAGTGAACGCCGTTTACCGTAGAGTAAGAAAGTTTTTCCGCACCGAAATCATTCCAGTCTACATCCGCATCATCAACTGACATCCATGCATCAGGATAATCGCTTACATACTTCTGAATCCAGTGGTCCTGGAACAGAACGATGTCGGGGAGCTGGCTGTAGTCGCCTGACGAACCTGCAAGCGTGATTGCCTGCTCAACGTCTGATGACTGAGACTGCTCAATAATATTCAGTGAAAACGTATCGTCCACATTTGCCTTGTAATCTGCCTCTGCAGCCTTCAACGCCGGAATGTTAAAGCTCGGGTCCCATGCATAAACGGAAAGCGTATTGCCGCCTGCCGACGCGTTATCTGCTGATGAATCTGCGGGGGTCTGCGTATCAGCCGCAGGTGCCTGTGTATCTGCTGCCGGTGTCTGTGTGTCAGCCGCAGGCGCTGATGAATTGCCGCAGCCTGCAAGCATTGCTGTTGACATTGCGCCAACAAGAACAAGTGAAAGTAATTTCTTCTTCATTTTTAGGTATTCCTCCCTTAAATTTTTTTCCGTGAGAAAAAATATTATTCCATGCGTTTCGTCATTTTGCACACTTTTTACTATCTTTTCTCAACTTATATAAGCATTATATCAACTATCGTTCCAATGTGGTATGCATTTTCAACCAAGAAAAAAGCAAATTCGGCTAGCTTGTGGTAATTATCACAAGCTGGGCAAATTTGCTTTTTCTCGTACTTTATATATGAAACCTTCTTTTTAACTCTACCCGCGCCCGCCTGCCGCCGATAATCACCGTACCAAGAAACAAAATGACGGACACGTTAAACGCAAACGACGACATCATGGGACTTGTCACAATGCCAAACAGATACAAAATCAACATCACACCACCGCACAGCACCATAAAAAGCTCCAGCATGATATAGCTCTGCCAGTTTTTCCGGTTGATGATCATCATCATGACAATACCAGCATCAATGAGCAAAATCCCCGAAGGCAGCACGTAATTCACCGACCAGCCGTTATAGCCAACCGCAAAATCCGCCGCCACAAGCATAGCAAGCGCCAAAATCGTAAGCACCATTGTCTTTGCAATATACCCGCTGCGCCCCAAAATCGCATAGCAGATTACCATATACCCGTAAAAAAGCGCCATACCGCTGATCAGATACACAATGGAGCTCCAATCCAATAAAAGACTTGCATTGACCAAAAGAATCTCCGCCACAATCGCAAGAAACAGATAAATCCTTGAAATCATCACCAGCTTCCGCGTCCGCATCCTGATGTCAGGATACATGTTTTCCACCTCAATGGTATGCTCGAGTGCCGACTGGCACAAAGGGCAATGCTGCGCCTCGTCAAGCACCTCGATTTTACACTGATTGCATCTACTCATAATTCACCCCGTTACTGTCAATCTCCACACAAACGCCGTCCTGCGCAATCTTCCGGAAAAAGCACCGCTGCACCGACGCGTCCACAATATCATAGCTGAACGTAAAAACCAGCGTATCTCCATAAGAACATATATTTCCCTTAATATGCTG
Organism: uncultured Lachnospiraceae bacterium; assembly: GCA_947175775.1. Classification (GTDB taxonomy): domain Bacteria; phylum Bacillota; class Clostridia; order Lachnospirales; family Lachnospiraceae; genus COE1. The sequence continues at coordinate 5,860 of CAMWNY010000156.1, forward strand.
CCCTTTTGACATGGCAAGACACGAATGAAACATCTCCACATACGGCTTATAAATCTCGTCCACCGTAAGATTTCCGATATTTGTGATGGTCGTCGTATTCGCAAGCGCGGACTGCGTATAAATAATACGCATTGCCAAATTTTTGAAAACAAGCGGCACCGCACGCGCGACAAACATTTTTTCATTTGATACATTATAGGAAAACAACTTTTCCAGGTTTTCTTTGTTAATCTGACTCTCAAGACTGAACTTGACAGCCCCGACAATCTCCTCAAACGTATACTCCTCCTTCATCGGCGCAAATTCCGCCGATACCATGACAAAAAAATTCTTTGTCGTAATCGAGTTGAAATACGGTCTTAGATTGACAGGAACCGCAACCCGGATTGGACGCTTTGCCGGCATCTTATGCATGCATTCCTGATAAACGCTCCACACAAACACAGAAACCAAATATTCATTAATACTTACGCCGTATCGTTTACAGACGGCTTTTAATTCCGGTATCTTCATATAGCCATGCATCAGTCCAAATTCACCGGGACTCAATCGTTCCCCTTTTATT
>CAMWNY010000157.1 GCA_947175775.1 uncultured Lachnospiraceae bacterium
AACAGTCTGCAACGTCAGATAGAGGAGCTTCCTAATACCAATACTTCTTATTCAGAACAGATTGAGGCGTTAAAGGCAGAAGTTCAGCGTTTACAGACCTTTGAGGATAATCAGGTTGACTTCCAAAGAATTAAAGAACAATTCTATGAGGAGGTTGTGTATGCTGAAAATGGTCCGGGAGCAGAAGCATACCGTACTTATTATGAAGAGATGGACCCGACAACCGCAGAGGCATTGTATAAACAGGTAATTCAGGAGGAAGCAGTAAATAACAAGATGAAAGATTATGTTGCGACATACAGCAGTATGGACGCAGCGAAAGCCGCTGCAATTTTAAGTGCAATGACAGACAATCTGAATCTTGCGGCAGAAATTTTGGAAAGTCTTTCATCATCATCAAGAGCAGCAATTATGGCAGAGATGGATCCTTCAATTGCTGCAAGACTGACAAAGATTATGAATCCAAACAGCTAAATGGAATAAAATGCATTATAAAAACCTAATGCATTTATGTAAATTCGTCGATATATATGGTGTAAACGCTGCCGGCGAAATAAAACGCCGGCGCATTACATAATAAAAAGAACGTTACTGAATCAAAAAAAATCAGTAACAGAACCTTGAAAAGTTAAGAAAGGAGGAATGACAATGGCGGTTAATACCGTAAATGCCCAGGGGTTTGACATGACAATGGCGATTGGTCAGACGGCAGCCGTAAAACAGAGCGCAGGCAGTGCATCACCAAGCTTTGGAGAAGTTTTGAATAAAGCCAGTGGTAAGGTTGCGGACAAAAATCAGGCAGCTTCCCAAGACACAGAACAAAATAAGCTGGAAGCGAATCCTGAAAGTGAAAAACCAAAAGCGCCGAAAGACGATTTGGAGCAGGCTAAAGATGTGGAGGAAACAGTAGAGAGTCCAAATGCCGAAGAGGAAACAGCTAATGTATTTGAGGAAAAGATGGAAGCGGCAGATACTGTACAAGAGCCTGATAAAATGACGACAGAGCAGATTGCAGATGCTTTGGCACAGATTATTGAACAGTTAAAGGATTTGCTTGGCGTCAGTGATGAGGAACTGCTTGCAGGTATGCAAGACATTGGCATGGAACAGGTTGACTTGTTAAATCCAGAAAACATGGCACAGCTTTTGACGGCAATTGCAGGAGAGGACGATGCAATCAGTTTTGTGACAAACGAGGAGTTGTACATAGCTTTGCAAAAGATGACTGCAGTAGCAGAGGATGTCTCGTCACAGCTTATGCAGGATATGGGGCTCTCACAGGAGGAGTTTGATGCGTTGCTGGAACAGTTTGTCCAGGTGGAGGATGCTGCGAACGAAGAACCGGTGCAGTCAGCAGAACTTGATGAAGGAATGCAAATGGCTGATGCAGTGAATAAGGATGCAGTTTTGCTGCAAGAGGAAGTTCCGACGGTAATTGTGGAGGAAAACAGTAAACCGCAGCAGACAAAAGAATCAAAAGATCAGCCTTGCGCAGATCAGTATGAGGATCTGCCGGAGAATCAGCAGGAAAACCCTGTACAGGAAACCGCAAAAGTTCCGTCTCGGAAACCAGAGGGCGATGCGAACGGACAGGAAGAAACACGTGATTTTAACGGACAGCATGGAGCGGTGCAGAATTTTGGCGATAAGCTCAATGAGACCGTACAAGTTTCGGCGGAAGCAGTTACGAGTTATACTTCTGAGAATGCAGACAGCATTTTAAAACAGCTTGCAGACTTTGTAAAGATTGTCAGAAATGAAAATCTTACGGAAATGGAGCTTCAGTTACATCCGGCAAGCCTTGGGACAGTGAATGTGTCACTTGTTACAAAGGGAGGAGCAGTGACAGCGGAGTTTACGACGCAGAATGAAGCAGTTCGGGCGGCGATTGAATCACAGGTATCACAGCTGATTACAAACCTGGAAGAGCAAGGGGTCAAAGTAGAGGCGGTCGAAGTATCCGTGGCGAGCCATGAAATGGAACGAAACTTGGAAGAGAACAGCCAAAATGACCAAAGCAGGCAGGAACAGGAAGAAAAACAGCGCATTCAGGGAACATCACGCAGAAACAGCATCAATTTCAACGCTTTTGCAGATGGCGATGAGATGGTGGAGCAGATGCAGGGAGCGGACGATGCAACAAGAATTGCAATGGAACTTATGGCAGCGAATGGAAATTCTATGGATTTAATGGCATAAGGCAGGATTTAAGTTATGAAAGGAACGGAAGGAGGATTATTATATGGGCAGTTTAGTAGCACCGGTAGGAGAAGACGGAAAATTACAGACACAAACAACATCAGGAGATTCTCTTAGCAGCAAAAACAAAAAGAAAAACAGCACGGTTGACAGCGATATGTTTCTATCCCTTTTGGTTGCGGAGATGCAGAACCAGGATCCCCTGGAGCCGACGAGCAATACCGAGTGGGTATCACAGTATGCGACGTTCACACAGGTTGAAAAGATGGGAGAGATGGCAGAATCCGTTGACTTGCTGAGAGCAAATGATTTGGTCGGCAAGGAAGTTATCATGAAGGTAACAAGCGAATCGACAGGTGATGTAAGCTATGCAAGAGGAACGGTTGACTTTATCACGGTAGAAAACGGAAAGCCGATTATTTGGATTGACGATAAACAGTATTCAATGGCTGATTTGGATACGGTTGTCAGTAGCGAGTATTCATCCGCATATGACAAGTATGACACGCTGACGGCAATGCTCAAAGGGCTTCCGAATATCAAGTACGCGGATAAGTCATACGAAAATGTTATTAAGGGCGCTTATAAGTATTACAATACAATGAACGAATATGAGAAGAACTTTATGGCTACGTATGGCGCAGATTTGCTTCAGGTACTTGCAGAGTGGAAAGAAAAGCTTACAAAGCTTGGTGTTGATTTCAGTGACGTAACGCCGGATGAAAAGGAAGAGGCGCCTACGACGTTGGATGATATTATGAAGAGCTTCGGTACAAAGATGGATGCAATCATTGACAAGCTGAATCTTTTGACAAAAACAGAAAGCGATAAGGATACGGAGGGCGATAAGGATACGGAAGGCGATAAGGATACAGAGTAAACGGCTTTATCGTTTGACGTACGGATGCATTTTATGCATGTATTTTTATGCAGGGAGGAAGGACTATGAATGTAAAGAACAGCCAATTCCTTTCCATAGAGCAATTACAGGATCAATATTTAAACAGACAGCAAAACGTCGGCACAAACGCGAAGGCGCCGGCAGGAATGAGCTTTGAAGAGGTACTGCAAAAGCAGCAGGCAAAAGAAACGCAAAAGACTGCGCAGGTAAAATTTTCAAAGCATGCCGCAGGCAGACTGAGCGACAGAAAGATTGCGCTGACAGACGAGCAGATGGAAAGGCTGGACGTCGGTACGAAAAAAGCAGGCGAGAAGGGTATCAGGGAATCCCTTGTGCTGGTTGACGAGCTTGCGTTTATCGTAAACACCAAAAACAATATGGTAATCACAGCGATGGATCAGACAGAAACAAACGAAAATATTTTTACAAACATTGACGGAGCCGTAATTATTTAGAGCCGGACCTTTTAAGGAGGCTTAAGTTCCTGACTGACAGATGGAACAATGTTACGGGCGGCAAATATGATTTAGGAGGTCACTTAATTATGATGAGATCACTTTTCTCTGGTGTATCAGGCTTAAAGTCACACCAGACAAGAATGGACGTTATTGGTAACAATATTGCAAACGTAAACACGACAGGCTATAAGTCAAAGAAATTAAATTTTTCAGATATGCTTTATCAGACCACGCAGGCGGCGTCGGGACCAAGCAACAATGTCGGCGGTATTAACCCGAGACAGATTGGTCTTGGTGTAAAGACTGCTGCAATTAATACGACAATTACGCAGGAAGGAGCAACACAGTCTACGGGTAATCCGTTTGATTTGAAATTGACAGGCGAGGCGTTTTTTGTGGTAAGCGACGGAACGAATACATACTATACAAGAGATGGGTCGTTTGACGTTGACAAGGCGGGAAATCTTTGTATGGCAAGCACGGGTTATATTGTGAAGGGGTGGCCCGCTGATGATGAAGGTAGAATTATTGATGGCGCGGTAAGCAATCTGAATGTCATGGCAAAGAATTCTTATGATGCGGCAGCGACGACGAAGGCATCGGCATCAGGTATGATTGATTCAACAGATACAAACCTTGAAACAAAGAACGGTAAGATTATGAATCTGCAGGTGCTTGACAATAAGGGGTATGAGTATAATCTGCAGTTTGGTATTCTGCCGCAGAAGATTACGACGAGCGGCACTAGGGATATTCATAATTCGGAGACTGAGTATGCGCTTAAGAATACAATTTATAAGGTAGATGCTTCAAAATTGGAGTATTCTTATCCGGTGGGGACGGAAAACAGAATTCTTTCCTCTACAGAAAGTCCGGATTTGATTACAGCGCTGGATAAGGCAGTTTGGGCGAGTGTAACTGCCGGAGCTGCTACTGGCGGCGTTACGTCAATGACTTATACCAACCCCGGCGACACAAATAATACAATGAAAATCACTATTAATGCTGATTTTTTAAACGACAATAATTTAGATCTGTTACAATACAGTGAATTGATGGGAAGAGAGCTTACGGTATCGTTTTCCGGCGATACAGGATATGTAACGACGACTACAGGTGCGCCTCCGACATATCCGTTGGGCTCTGATGTCACCGTCAATAAAATTAAGGATGATGCGGTTGCGTTCTTTTATGATGCAGGTACTACGGCTAACGGCGTGACAACTTATACCGTGAAAGCAGACAATGCATATGTTACAACGATTAAGCAGGACTATGAGGATGATAACGGAAATGCGATTACGGATTATATCTTCCGGGGAAGCGCTACAGGAACGCCGACTACGGGACCTGTTGACGGTGCTACAGGTAAAGATATGACGGATGCAATAAACGCCCGTGATTTGTATGATGATATCATGAAGGTGATAAAACTTGGTCCCGAAAATAATGTAAAGCCTGCATATATTACAAAAGAGCCAAAGGATACAACCTCGGTTGATCCCGGCAAATATACGGTCACGCTTCTTGGCATGAGTTCCGAGGGTGAACCGGTAGATATTAGCAGCTTGTTAAACAATGGTACAACATCATGGACTTTAGCATACAACAAGGACAACGGTACATTTGATTATGTAGGAGAAGCGGGAAACAAAAGCTTTGAGCTTGCATTAAGCATGGTGGATACCAAGTTTTCGAATGTATCGATTGATATGTCAGACACCTCCAACCAGTTTAATGAAGGCAAGTCAAGCGTAACGGCAGAAAAGGACGACGGATATAAGGCAGGTACAATGAAAGGTGTATCGATTGCAAATGACGGAATCATTACGGCAAATTACAGCAACGGTATGTCGTTGGTTTTGGGACAGATCTGCGTTGCTACCTTCGCAAATTCAATGGGACTTCAAAACGAGGGCGACAACCTGTATTCTGAGACTGCAAACTCAGGCGACTGCCAGACCGTGGACATCAAGGCAAGCGGAACAGGTTATATGACGACAGGCGTGCTTGAGATGTCAAACGTAGACCTTTCACAGGAGTTTACGGATATGATTACGACACAGAGAGGATTCCAGGCGAACAGCCGTATCATTACAACATCCGATACGCTTCTTGAGGAGCTTGTAAATCTTAAGAGATAATAATTAGCGGTACATAAGCTGACATTGGGATATAAAAGGAAAAAGCCCGCACAGGACAGTGCGGGCTTTTCTAAGATAGCAGGCTGAAAAATCATAGATTTTCGGCCGACAAATTTGTGCATGGCACAAATTCGCAATGATATATAGGAAGGGGGATTTTGAGATGATAGAGGTAACAAAGCTCAATGGAACAAAATTTTTAATCAATTCCAACTTGATTGGGACTGTGGAGGAGACGCCGGATACGGTACTGACCTTAACGGACGGACGGAAAATGATAGTGAAGGAATCTCGGCTGGATGTCAAAAATCTGATTAAAACAACAAGACAGGAGTATTTTCATCCTATGGAATAAGACCAAAAAGAAAAATATGGTATAAGTTTACATAAATAACTCGTAAAATATGGGAAATTGACAAAATTTCAGAAAATATTCAGAAAATTGTTGCAATTTATGTAACCTTACAGTATTATATATATATGAGAAAAATATATGGCGCAGGCAAATCATAGATTTGCTTTGATGTGCTTTGACAGGATGCTTGATATACGCAGAAAGAGAAAAAGATAAAGGAGTGTGTAAAAAGTGGATTTAGCGTCTTTATTGGGTTTGATAATCGGTTTCGTTTTGGTTGTATTTGGTATTTTACAGGGAGCGGGTTCAGTGTCAGGTCTTGTATGGGTCCTGTATGCGCCGTAGGCGTTAATTACCTTTGG
>CAMWNY010000158.1 GCA_947175775.1 uncultured Lachnospiraceae bacterium
CTTCAAAATATCACACTGCGAAAGACCGTATGCAACCTGTGCCTTTGCCTCGTCAAGCGACTTCCAAAGCGGCTCCCTTAAATTCGGGTCAAATGACACCAGCGCGCCGCTCTCTTTGGCAATCCGGATTGCCGTCTTTGTCGCTTTGCGCACCTCCTCATGCGTCATGGAAAGTGTGCCGAAGTGGAAAATCCGCGTATCCTTGAGCAAATCCGCATTCAGTTCTTCTTCCCGCAGCATCATGTCCGCGCCGGGATTGCGGTAAAACGAAAAGTCCCTGTCCCCGTCCGCAAACGTTTCCACAAACGCAAGCGTCGTGCGCACGTCCGCGTCCATAATCAGATTTGAAACATCAATTCCCGTTTCCTCAAGCACCGCCTTTAAACGTTTCCCAAAAATATCCTGCCCGACTTTACCGATAAACGCCGTCTTTTTTCCTACCCGGTTTAACATGGACAGCACATTGCAGGGCGCACCGCCCGGATTCGCCTCATAAACCGGGTTGCCTTGAACACTCGTTCCATTCTCCGTAAAATCAATCAACAACTCTCCCAACGCCACCACATCAAATGTTTTCATATGCAGCTGTCTCCTCACTTTCCGGCGTTTCACCGCCTGTCATTTATCATTGCCCGCACAAGTCAATATCTGCTGCTTGGTTTATTTCTCACGGAAGTAATAAAAACCATACGCTGGTATTGTAACCTCCTGCAGCTTCATCTGCTGACCTGAAATCAAATCCTCATACACATCGTCCTTCTGACTAATCCGCGCCTTTTTCTCAAACTCACTGAAATTAAACAGACCGATGATTTTCTCTCCGTCAAAATACCTGCCAATACAAAGGACCGCCGTATCACCCGTCTCAATCGTCCACGTATCCGCATTCGACACAAACGCCTTTTCCTTTTTGCGGATTTCGACAAGCCGCTCCAAACGTGCAAACAGCTTTCCTTCCACCGTATCAGGGTCGGAAACGTTCTTTGCAAGCGTCCAGTTCATCGCGCCGCGGTGAATATAGCGCGAATCCGCTGCCTTATTCGGATTATCCTTATAAGTGTAATCATTCACCTGCCCGATTTCGTCCCCGCTATAGAGTACGGGAATGCCAGACTGCATAAACATATACGCGTGCAGCATCACGTCCAGTCCGATTGCGCGCTCCATCGCCTCGTCATTCTGCTCAAATCCCGCCTTCTCAATACCGCACATTGACGCCGTCGTTCCGCAGAACCGCGCGTCGCCCGTCACGGGGTCAACGTTGTAAAGCTCGCCCCGGCTGTTGCTCTCGCCCGCAAAGCCTTGAAAATAATCGTTCAGATACTGCTTGTGCGAACGCTGCTCAAAACCTTCCATATGTAACGTGTCATAGTCAAGCCCCCAACCAATATCGTCGTGGCAGCGCAGATAATTCAAAAAGACATAGTCCTTTGGCAAAGCATTCACAATGTCAAGCTGCTTTTTTAACAGACGCACGTCGCGCGTCGCAACCGTGTGCCATGTCGTCGCCATTGTCGTAACATTGTAAAGCATATGGCACTCCGGCTTTTCCACTGTCCCAAAATACGGCACAACCTTCTCCGGCTCCATCACGACCTCGCCCAAAAGCAATACCGACGGACAGACAATCTCGCCTATCATGCGCATCATACGCACAATCGTGTGCACCTGCGCCAAATTGCGGCATTGCGTGTTCAGCTCCTTCCAAATATAAGGCACCGCGTCAATGCGGATAATGTCAATACCCTTGTTTGTCAGGTACAAAAAGTTGTACATCATCTCGTTAAACACGCGCGGATTTTTGTAATTCAAATCCCACTGATACGGATAAAACGTCGTCATCACGTAATGTTTGATATCGTCAAGCCATGTAAAATTGCCCGGCGCCGTCGTCGGAAATACCTGCGGAACGGTCTTCTCGTACTGCGACGGAATGTCAGGATTGTCATAGAAAAAGTAACGGCTCATATACTCGCCTTCGCCCGCGCGCGCTCGTTTCGCCCATTCATGGTCCTCCGATGTATGGTTCATCACGAAATCCATGCAGACGTTTATCCCCTTCTTATGGCACGCCGCCGTCAGCCGCTCCAAATCCTCCATCGTTCCAAACTTTTCCTGAACCTTGCGGAAATCCGACACCGCATACCCGCCGTCGGAACGCCCTTCGGTCGTGTCCAAAAAAGGCATTAAATGAATATAATTTACTTTGCAGTGCTCGATATAATCCAGTTTGGACTGCACACCCTTTAGGTTTCCTGCAAAATTGTCAATATAGAACATCATGCCAAGCATATCATTCTGACGATACCAGTCCTTGTCCGTCTCACGCTTTTTGTCCAAACTCTTTAAAGCCGCACTGCGCTCCACGTAAAAGCGTTCCATATTGTCGCACAGCTCCGCAAACATGGAACTGTTATCATAAAGCTCCATATAAAGCCAACGCAGCTCCTCAAAATGACGCGCAAACCGCTCCTGATATATCTGCTGCGCTGCCGCCCCTTTATTTTTCACTGTTTTTGCCATATGTTACCTCATTTCCTCAAATTTCTTATTATATAATGCCATAATCATTTCGTTAAGCCATAATGTCTTTTAGACATTATACTTTGCCCGCATGGGCATGCACTTACCGCAATTGCATTAGCAATTATGTTAAAATAAGACCGGCACTAACAAATTAGCGCCAGCCTTATTCCCAAAGCAAAGCATTTCTGCCTTACTGCTTATTTCACTGCACCTGACGTTACACCTTCTACGATATAGCGTTGTAAGAACATATACAGTATCAAAATCGGCAGCATTGCCAGCAGCAGGGCTGCCATAACCAAACCAATATCCGTCGAGTATGTTCCATAAAATACCTGCGTAGCGATAGGAATAGTATACAATTCCTTCTTTGCCAGTACAAGACTTGGCAGAAGATAATCGTTCCAAAACGCCATCGCGTCAATGATTGCCACCGTAGCAATCGTCGGCTTTAACAGCGGGAACACAATCTTCCAATACGTCTGCCAACGGGTACAACCGTCAATTGTTGCCGCCTCCTCAAGCGCAATCGGCACATTCGTGAAAATCGCGCCGTGGAACATAAAGGTCGCCATTGACAGAGAAAATCCCACATGCATGAAAATCAATGTCGCACGGTGGTTTAAAATATCCAGCACACCGCCGTAAAGCGATACCAGTGGAACCATCAAAACCTGGAACGGAATAACCATTGACGCAATCATCAGACCGAACAGCGCACCGCACGCTTTCCATTTATTACGCACAATCACAAACGCCGTCATGGACGCAAGCAAAATCGTAAAAATCGTTGAGAAAATCGTGATGCATGCTGAGTTTGCAAACGAGCGCCAAAAGTTCATTTTGCGCATTGCCTCGGGGAAGTTCTCCAGCGTAAAGCCGTGCTCTCCAATCAATGCCAGCGGATTTGTCGTGATGTCCGCCTTCGTCTTAAAGACGTTAATGATGACCAAAATAAACGGAAATATGAAACAGATAAACAATATAATCAAAATCGCAATTTCTACTGCGTGGCTGATTTTTCGCCTGCGCGCAGCTTTTTCATTTAAATCATCCATTATGCTGACACCTCCGCTTTCTTACCAATGTATACCTGAAGGACGCCTACGACTGCACAGACTATGAACAAAATCAGCGCCTCCGCCTGACCGGTACCGTAATTTTTATAGGTAAATGCCTGATTGTACACGTGCATTGCCGCCATCACGGAGCTGTTAAACGGCTCACCCTTTGTCAATGACAGGTTCACATCGTATACCATAAAGCATCTTGTAATTGTCAAAAACAGACATTGTACAAATGAAGAAACCATGAGCGGAACGGAAATATGAATAATGGACTGCATATTCGTGCAGCCGTCGATTCTTGCCGCCTCAAGCACGTCCGCCGAAACGCTCATAAATCCAGCCACGTAAATCAACATCATATAGCCCGCGTACTGCCATACCGAAACGATAATCAGACAAAGCATTGCGCCGTTTGTCGTGGCAAGCCATGAGGTTGAGAGTGCGCCAATTGAAAGGCTTTCGCCCAGTGCAACGAACGCACGGTTAAACACGAACTTCCATATGTAACCAAGAACGATACCGCCAATGAGGTTCGGTACGAAAAATCCGGCGCGGAAAAAGTTCTGTCCTTTTACGCCGCTCGTTACCAAGAAGGCAAGGATAAAAGCAACAACATTGACCAAAATCACGGCGATTACGGAATAAATCATCGTCCTGCCCAATGCCTGCCAATATGCGCCGTCCGCGAACGTCGCCGCGTAATTTGCAAATCCGACAAAAGGTTTTTGTGTGGAAATACCGTCCCAGCTTGTAAAGGTCAGATATAAACCGTAGATAAACGGTACGATTACAACAGCGGCAAACACAGCCGTCGTCACTCCTGCAAACATCAGAAATTGTTTGCTTTTGTAGGACATAGAATTGGTGTCCATAACATCATTTCCCCCTTCCTTTATCTTTCTGCTGTCAAAACGGAAATTTTTCCTTTTGACAGCAGATGTTTGCTTTTATTAAAACAATATTCAGTTTTTCCTTAATGTTCTACCGGAGCTGTTGATGACCAGTATTTTTCGATGTCCGCCGCAAATGCCGCACGGTCTGACTGGTCTGCAAGATACTTCTGGAATGCTGCGCCGCAGATTGAGAAGTGATCATCGGGGAAGAAGTCATAGTTCGGAATGAGCTTTCCTTCGTCCGCATATTTCTTTACAGACTGTGACAGCGGGTCGAGCGCGCTTGCGTCGATGTTGCTGTAAGCCGGAACGAGTGCGCACTTCTCTGTCAGAAATGCGTTTCCGTCCGCTTCAAATACGAGCCAGTTTAAGAAATCCTTTGCTGCCTGACGCTGTTCGTCAGATGTATTGTCCGATGAGTCGATGAAGAAATATTTTGCACCGCCGCCGACTAATTTCTCGTTTGAGCCGTCGTCCGTATTCTGCGGTACCGGCATTAAGCCCATGTTCTCGGAATAGTCATATGCGTTAATCATCGACCAGTCCCAGTTACCGCCAAACATAAATGCGATTTCACCCTCTGCAAGCTTCTGCTCTGATACTTCACGCTCTGCCGCAACCGGTGAAGATGCCGCGTAGTTGTACTTCTTTAAGGCATCAAAGGTATCCATCATACCGTTCCATTTGCTGTTGTTTACAACATCCGCCGTGCCTGCGTGCAATGCGCTTATGTACTCATTGACGTCTGGCTGCTGCTCATAGGTCTCGCACAGGAAATGTGCGCCCAAAGACCAGTCTTCTTTCATGATGCCTGTCGGCGCTGTCATGCCGCCTGCAACAAGCTGCTCTAACAAACCGTTAAATGCATCGAGTGTCTTGTAATCATCCGGATTAAAGGTTGAACCCGTGATTGCCTCAATTGCCTCCGCGTTGTAAATCACGCCTCTCGCCTCTACACATACCGGAAAACCTACTACTTTTCCGTCTACGGAAATCGCGTAGTCCGTGTTCTTTACCCACTCCTGGTCGCTTAAATCAGCCGCGTGCTCTCCTGCAAGCGAATAAACGTCCTTTGCATCCACCATCGAAAGGGTGTACGGGTCGTTTGCCGAGTAACGTGTCGCAAGATGTGCCGAAACGGTATCGCTTGAGTAGTAAACCTCCACGTCAACACCCTTCTGCGCACTGTACTCTTTCGCCATTTCCTCGAACTGGTCCTGCACCTCAATCTTTGAGTTGAAAATGGTGATTGCCACGTTTCCGCTGTCGGAACCTCCGCCGTTTGTGCTCGCGCTGCTGTCCCCGCCGCCGCATGCCGTAAGAGATGCGGTCATCGCTGTTACAAGCGCCATTGCCAGTAGTTTCTTTCTCATACTTTTTTCCTCCTTTTAAATCATCAAGATTTTATATTTCGTTTATTTTTTATGAGCAAAGCATATCACTTTTCCGAAAACATGTCAATCGATTATCATATTTTTCGGCATTGTGACAAAATAACTGCCTGTCTTTTGTTTATTATATGCCCGTTCTTTGTGTAATATGACGATAATATCCACTGTTTTTTCAATTTTAGCAAGATTTGCCTGTATGTTTATCCATTAATATATTTCGCCATCAACGAACAAAAAATTCAGCGGCGAGCCTCCCGCGGGAAGCGAAATTTGCATAAAATTCACTCTCGTATCTTTGCGGAATTTTTCAAAATCTGAAACACGGCGAGGATTACTCCCAAGTAAAGCCTGCCTACCATATCGGCATTCTGAATTTTTCTCCGTTTCCCGATTATCCTGAATTTTATGCCACGCATAAAATGATGAATGTGAAAAAACACTATATTTATAATGACAACTTTACGCTGAATTTGTTAGACTTAACTCAGACAGAACTGGCAACGGACGAGACTATGCGGAAA
>CAMWNY010000159.1 GCA_947175775.1 uncultured Lachnospiraceae bacterium
CACAATCCGATCCATAAAACTATCAACGTGAACCTCTCCTGCATGTTTTAATGTCTCCGAACCGGTCTCCTCGTAAGCAAGCCAGATTTCACCTGTCCAAAATCCCGTCGTCCACTCCACGTTCTCTGATTTCGGATAAAAGTTATTTTGGCTGTTAGAGTCGGGAAAACAGTCTGTAAACTCGTCCACATTTGCCTCTATCAACGAAACGGCAAGCTTTAATGCTTCTTTTGCCTGTTCCTCATTCATCATGTCATATGATAATAAACGTTCCTTTGTCTGCATGACGCACACCCCTTTCTGTTCTGATTATCCATTCTTTCCGTTTATAAAGCTCATCACCAACAAAGCACATTCATTCTTCGTTCCTCGCCGGGCAAGTGATGCTCATTTGTTTCTTCCGGCATCAGTTGTGCCGTCATTACCCTGCCAAGACCATAGTAGTTCATCGCGCCGATATAATCGCAGTCTGCACCTGCTTCAACATGCGCTATCACGACAAGATACTGTTCTTTCTGACAAGTAAGGAGAACGCCTCTCGCCTCATATTGCTCCATGCAGCGTCCCTGCGGGGAGACAACCGGAACCAGCTGCGCTGTATACTCCTCCATATTGTCCTGCCCCTTTTCCTGATCCGCACAGAAAATTACGGTTATCACGGACTGCGTTCTCACGAAATCTGCATTCATGGAATCGTTTTGGGATGCCATTGCTTTTGATTTCCTGCAAAATGTCACGGACTCCGCCTGCTCCATCTGATTATAATGCCGTGAAACCGAAAACGCTTCCAAGTTCGTTTTGACATTTTCAGACAGGCAGCACATTTTTGCCTCAAATTGTTTTCCACTGACATATACTGTGTTGTCCTGTCCTTCTTTCACAGATGCGTGGCATTCCGGCGCCATATGAAAATGCTGACTGTAACAGTGTTCTCCATTCCCATAAAATTCATCACATATAATGTAGGTTTTTGTGCCGATTGCGAGGATTTTACGGTTTACCAGCACGCCCTGCTGCATGTATCCGGTGTGTCCGCACTGAATATAGGTATATTTCCCCTTTTGTTTACAGTAACCAGGATTCACCGCCATGCCAAGTCCTGAAACACCCCACGCGTCAAGGCAGTGCGTGTATTCCCGCCCGTCCACTGTCACGGTATTGTGTGCCGCGGCGCTTTTCAGGCGGAAACGCTCCTTGCCCGCCACATAGGTGTAGCGTCCCGCATCCATCAAAAAATCTTCCCCGTTTACGACAAGGTCAATATGGAGCTTGTCAAAATGCCCATGACCGCCCCCGAGACCGCCGCACCGGACATGAAGATAATCTGCATTGCGCCCCCAGTCAGAGCGCAGATACCAATTGCCGCTCTCCCTCTGCCAAACCAATGTCTCCATTGGCTCTTTTGATTCGAGCGTTTCATAAGCCAACGCAGCCTGTCACCAATTCGCTTGATTTTTAATCTGATTTTTAATTTCCTGTCCAGCCCTTCCATCCCATGCAGAAAGGAATTTTCAATAATCGGCTGTAATATAATCTTTAAGGTCATCAGCCCCTGAATCTCCCCGTGGTCAACCCGCAAGTCAAATTCAAACGCATCCCCGTACCGGTTTTTCTGTATCTGCGTATAGGCAGACAGATGTTCAATTTCGTGTTTTACCGGAACAATAATCTGCCCGCCGCTCGTCGAAAGCCGGTACATTCTTCCAAGAAGCGCCGCAAGGCGCCCGATGTCAGGATGTCCCGCCTCGCTCGACTCCAAACAATATTTTCCAACGTATTATATAGAAAGTGAGGATTAATCTGTGACACCAGCACCTCAAGCTCCTTCTTCCTGCGCTCCGATTCCAGCTTTTCCACAACGTGTACATGAATACTTCGGAGCATGTTATTGTAGTAGCGCATCATATCCGCAATCTCATTGCGCCCCATCTCCTTCACATAGGCGTTAAGATTTCCCATTTGCACCTCACGCATCGCCTGATTCAGCTCATTCACCGGGGTAAGAAAACCCTGATACATGCGCAGCATGACTGCGACACAGCCAAGCAGGCACAGGATAAGCACCGCATAAATGCGCAGATACAACGTATTCACCTCACCTGTGATGTTCTGTTCCGGAATGACTGCCACCGTCAGCCATCTGTTCAGCTCCGATTCGCGTACACAAACCTCAAAATATCCATAGCCGGATTTCCATGTAAAATCGTCCTGTGTACGGTTGAGAATCCTCTCCTTAAAAATGTCGTCCACACTGCCGCGCGCCACACACTCATCATTGCTGGAAGAAATCAGGTTTCCGTCCTGATTCAGCACATAGATTTCCCCTTTTGTTTCCACAACGTTCTCCTTGTAACTCTCGTACAAATCCTCCTCCTTTATGCAGAAAATATGGGTACAGACATAGGTGGATTTCCAAACGGAGTACACCCTACGCGATCCGAAAACAGCCTTATCCTTACGCGGATTTCCCTCCACATCAGACACCATGAAATTGTCCTGCAATGGATACCAGTAGAATCGCATCAAATGTTCCGGATCATTTACTCCGAGTGCCATCAGCCGATCTGTCACCTCCTGCCCGTCACAATTCACATCTTTAAAATTAAAGAGTACGCCTTTTGCCGTCAGGATACCGCTAATTTTCTCCCGCTTCTGAAGAATGTCCGAGGTCTCAAAAATGTTGCGGTACATCCGCATGACATCCGCTCTTTTCTGATACACTTCTTCTTCCGTATACTCCTTGTCCAAGTAACTTCCCAGTTGGTTGTTGAACGCATAATTGTCCGAAATATTGTAGATTTCCCGAATATACATGTCCAGTCTGTGCACAGCGCTCTCCACACTTCTTTGCACCAGTCTTCTGTATTCCGTGCGCAGTTTGTTTTCCGTCTGTCGAAATAGCAATGCAACCACCACTGAAACGACCACAAGCACAATCATAAAACCCGTCATAATCCTTTTTTTGATATTCCAGCGATTTTGTCTCATCTGTTGCACACCCCTTTTATTATCCATTGCTATTAAATCTAGCGTCTGTTGTCCGACGCACCTGACACCACTTTGCGGTACTCATCCGGACTGATGCCGAACTTCTTCTTAAACACCTTGATAAAGTTCGAGACATCCGCCCATCCAAGCATTTCCGCAATCTCGTATACTTTCACCAACGGGTCCTCTAACAGCTCCTTACTTTTCTCAAGACGCCTGTCCGTCACATAGGAGCTGAATTTACAGTCAAACTCGTTTTTAAACACCTTGGAGATATATGTTGGATTTTTATGCACTTTCTCCGCTACGTATTCCAACGAAATCAAGTTAGACATATACTCCTCGTCCACAATACGCTTCACCTTCCGTGCAAGCTCCCCGGTCTTGGAAACCGTCTCTTTCTGCGCCTTACACTCCTGCATAAACAGTTCAAAGACACCCATAAGAAACTCCTGTTTCCCCTCCAGCGTGGGCTTGTCAAACACGTCCATATAGTGGTAATCATGCTCACTCATCAGCTTTTCCGGATGGACATTGCAACGGTAAATCTCCCTCGAAACGGAAAACAGCACCTCCATACAAATTCTATTGATATAATGGATATCCGAACTGTCTCCCTGTTGCGCCGCCCTGCGGAACGCGTCAAAAACACCCAAAAGTTCCTTTTCAAGCTGCTCCATGTCTTGGTTCAGGATATTTTTCAGGATATTTTTTTCATCAAACCCGATTCCAAAATAATCAAAATAATCACCAATCCACTCATCTTTTGTCCGCCTATACCAAACAATCTTTTTATCGGTATCCAAAAGCAGCTTTTGACCAATACAGTATTTGGTCTGCTCATAGCATTGCGGAAGCATTCTATAATCCTCGCATACCGCACTGACTGCACAGTGCAGCAAAAGTCCGGTCTCGCGTTCCGCCATTTCCATCATCTCCACAATACCGTCCTCAATCTCCTGTTCGTTCATACTCTCGTCTACACACAATATCCCCGTGATGTAATCCTCGTAATTACACAGAAAAAAACTGTCCATCCCGCAATCCTGCACATGCCTGTTCATGACCTGCACGACAGACTGCTTTTTTTGATAATGCCGCTCTCTGTCATATACTGTATTTTTGTCTTCCACATTTTCCTGCACACAGAGTTGGACGACACGGTAAGAGTCGGTATCCCTATGATAGAAAAACGCTTCCACAAATTCTTCGCTGTATCCATATCCTTTTAGGAGCGCGTTAAACTCCCTGGTCTTCGTTTGGATTTCCTGCTTCTCTCGCTGCTGTGCTTCCTCATCCAGCACGTTTTTCATTTTATGAAACAGCTCTTCAAACTCCTCCAACAGCGTAGGCTTTAATAAATACTCTGCCACATGGTTGCGTATCGCCATTTGCAGGTATTCGAAATCATTATACCCACTGAGAATGACAATCTTTATTTCAGGATACTGCGCATTCAGATACTGCATCAGGGCAATACCGTCCATCTTCGGCATCCTGATATCGGAAAGCACCAAATCCGGTCTGTCCCGCTCAATAAACGCCACAGCCTCTTCCCCGTTGTCGCAGATTCCAACTACCTGAAATCCCCACTCTTCCCATGGATTGCTCTTTGCAATCCCTTGCGCGATTGCCTTTTCATCTTCGACGATCAATAACTTATACATATGCATTCTCCCTGCTCTGCCAAATTCCCGCCTTCTAGTACTATTACAGACCGCGTGGCATACCTTTCTTATCTTATCATAAGGGATAAGACATAAGAAAGCTATCGGTTATATTTGTTATTTGTAGTTTATAAGACAATTTTCAGGATAATTTCATGTCAGCTTAGAGAACGCCAAAAGGGATATTGAAGAAATAAAGTTCCTTCAATACCCCTTTTTTACATATTTGTCAGTTATTCGATTTTTGCTTTTTTACAATTATTGATAATTGACAATCTTGCCAAAATCAGCCTTAAGGCTTGCTCCGCCTACCAGTCCGCCGTCAATATCCGGCTGTGCGAACAATTCCGCCGCATTGCCCGCATTTACGGAACCGCCGTACTGGATGCGCACTGCCTCTGCTGTTGCCTCGTCGTACATTTCTGCGATGCAGTCGCGGATGCCCTTGCACACCTCCTGCGCCTGCTCTGTTGTCGCCGTCTTACCCGTACCAATCGCCCAAATCGGCTCGTATGCGATAACAAGCTTTTTCACCTGATCTGCCGTAATTCCTACGAGATCCGACTTAATCTGAAGTCTGATCCAGTCCATCGTAACGCCCAGTTCTCTCTGCTCAAGAGACTCACCGCAGCAAAGAATCGGAGTCAATCCGTGCTCAAATGCCTTTGCAACTTTTTTATTTAAGAACGCGTCGTCTTCCTTGAAATACTCGCGCCGCTCAGAATGTCCGATGATAACATACTTTGCGCCCGCATCAACCAGCATGTTCGGAGCAATTTCGCCTGTGTAAGCGCCTTTCTCCTCAATGTACATATTTTCCGCACCAACTTCTACGCTTGTGCCTTTTACCGCCTCTACTACAGGTACAATATCAATTGCAGGTACGCAGTAAACTACGTCCACATCATCAGACTTCACCAAATCCTTTAATTCGGCAACCAACTTGACAGCCTCACTTGGCGTCATATTCATTTTCCAGTTGCCGGCTACAATTTTTCTTCTTGCCATTTTAACCATGTCCTTTCTTCCGCTTTTCTTAAAACTGACCGTTTTGATAATTTCCGACAGGTATGTCGTTTCTTTGGTTGTTCTTCTTTCTCTTGACCACCAATACAATTCCGACAATCAAAAGAATCAGTCCCACTACTCCGACACAGGCTGCCACTGTTCCGATTACAAAAAAGCTTCTTCCTACCGTATCTACTGCCAAGTCATAAATCTCCTGAATCATAATATCAGAAGGATCATCGATATTATAATATACCTCAATGGGATCCCCCAACGAATACTTGCCAAGAACAGTATAGATCTTCTTTTCATAATAAGCATTGTCTATATCCGACCGAAAGCCTATCGTAGTCGTACCTTCATCGTAATCAATTTCCGTAATTTCTCCTGTCGTTTCCAACGCATTGCGCTTAAAAAGATCCATTTTTTCCTGCATATCTTCACCTATCAATTCCCCGTCAATTACCACATATCCCGAGAAAAAGAAGAATGCCGCAAACAAGAGCCCTAACATCGTCAGAATCGATCCGAGTACAATCATGATAATTCCGCTGATTGTCTTCCCATTACTCATTTCGGGTCACCTGCTGCCTATTTATCAACTGCCACAACAACGCCCGGAAGGACGATACCTTCCAAGAATTACAATGATGCGCCGCAGCATGTTGAAATATGGGTCATCTTATCTGCCTATACGCGCGGGTTTCCTGC
>CAMWNY010000160.1 GCA_947175775.1 uncultured Lachnospiraceae bacterium
GACAGGGAGGGGTTCAAGTGCGGTGAGTATTTCTTTTCAACGGCAGTAAATGCACAGGAGGCAATGGAGGAGGCGCTGTTTACGGCAAACCTGCTTGACAAGTACAAAATCACGTTCCCTGTTGCATACGACTGCGAGGGATTTAAGAACGCGACGAGCCGCCAGTATATTTTGGGCAAGGATATTCGTACGGCGTTAGCAGTGATTTTTCTTGACACAATCGCGGCAAGAGGCTATACGCCGATGTTCTACAGTTCAAGAAATGATATGGAAGGCAGCTCATACTGGGATATGAACATTTTAAATAAGTACAAAGTGTGGGCGGCATGGTATCCCGCGGAGCCGTTTCCGATTACACCGGCATGTACATACACCGGCGTTCATGCAATGTGGCAGTATACGCACCAGGCGGCGCTTCCCGGAATTGCGGGAACGGTGGATATGAATGTGGCGTATTTTGGGTATGACGGCATTGCAGAGCCAAAAGACCCGTCGGGCGCCCCGCACATTGATATGGCAGCGGCGGCAATGGTGCAGTATACCGATGTCAGCGAGGTGGTAACGCCGAATACGGCAGATTTGAATTTGCGGACAGTTCCGAGTACGGCAAGCCCTGATACGATTGTCGTGCCAATCAATCCGGGCGATATGATACTGCGTACGGGAATCGGCAATAACGGCTGGTCGAGGGTTGTGCTCGGCGATCAGGTATTGTACGCGTATACGGCATATTTGGATAAAGTGATGTAAAAATTTGATGTAAAAAATGAAAAACCCCCTTTTCTTGCGCAAAATTATGTGCTATACTACATGGAGCTAATGCTTTTTAAGCGCTATGGGCGATAATTCGGATAAGGAGGCATATCATAAAATGAAGCACATTAAAACATTAACAACAAGAGACTATAAAGAGTCAATGAAAAAAGGCGGATGCGGAGAATGTCAGACATCCTGCCAGTCAGCTTGTAAAACATCCTGCACAGTTGGAAACCAAAGCTGCGAAAACACAAAATAACAGGTGTTATACTGTTGGCATGTTACAATAGAAAGAAATTGAGTAAATGTTCAGCACAGGGTTTTGCACTTGCTGTAAAATCCGTATAAAAACGTGGTGGAAGTAAAGCGTCAACCCAACCACGAAGTGGTTTTTGAATGGGTTGATGCTCGTAACTATGAAGGTACTGAATAGTTATGAACTTGTTTAAGCAGCGATTGTTACAGGTCGCTGCTTTATATCTGTCTTGCAGAAAGAACGATTGAAACAAATAGAAATCAGAAAAAGGAACGGTTGAAAATTGATACATCAATATAAAAATAACGGCTATAATATCGTGCTGGACGTCAACAGCGGTTCGGTGCACGTTGTGGACGATAAGGTCTACGGTGTGATTGCCCGTATGGTAGAGGACAGGCTCGAGCATGCGGACAGGGACGCCATTTTAACAGCATTGCGCGGGGAAAATACAGATGATGCGGAATTGACGGAAATGGTTGATGAAATCATCGAATTGCGTGACGACGGAATGCTGTTTACGGAGGATATTTACGAAAAAAGCATTGACGCGTTTCAAAACCGTGAGACGGTCGTGAAAGCGCTGTGTTTACATATTGCCCATGACTGCAATTTAAAGTGTCAATACTGCTTTGCCGAGGAGGGTGAGTACCACGGAAGACGCGCGCTGATGAGCTATGAGGTCGGAAAGAAGGCGCTTGACTTTTTGGTCGCAAATTCGGGGCACCGCGTCAATTTGGAGGTGGATTTCTTCGGTGGAGAGCCGCTGATGAACTGGCAGGTGGTAAAGGATTTGGTGGCATACGGCAGAAGCCTGGAAAAGCCTCATAATAAGAAGTTCCGCTTCACGCTTACCACAAACGGCGTGCTGTTGGACGATGACGTGATTGCCTTTGCAAACAAGGAAATGGCAAACATTGTCTTAAGCGTTGACGGCAGAAAGGAAGTCCATGACAAAATGCGTCCGATGGCGGGCGGTCAGGGAAGCTATGACCTAATCATACCAAAGTTCCAAAAGGTTGCAGAGAGCCGGAATCAGACGAATTATTATGTCAGAGGAACCTTTACGCATTTTAACAGGGACTTTGCGGCAGATGTCTGCCACTTGGCGGATTTGGGATTTCAGCAGATTTCCGTGGAGCCTGTGGTTGCGCCCGAAAGTGCGCCGTATGCGCTTACACAGGAAGATTTGCCCGCGCTTCTTGCGGAGTATGACAAGCTTGCCGCGGAGATGATAAAACGCAAAAAAGAAGGAAATGCTTTCAATTTCTTTCATTTTATGATAGATTTAAAAGGTGGTCCCTGCGTGTACAAGCGTCTGTCGGGCTGCGGTTCCGGTACGGAGTATCTTGCGGTTACTCCGTGGGGGGACTTTTACCCCTGTCACCAGTTTGTGGGGCAGGAAGAGTTTCTTATGGGAAATGTGGATGAAGGGATTACAAACACTGAAATCCGCGAACAATTTAAGACATGTAATGTATATTCAAAGGAGAAGTGCAAAAACTGTTTTGCGAAATTTTACTGCAGCGGCGGCTGCGCGGCAAATTCCTACAATTTTCACGGAAGCATTCATGATGTCTATGACTTAGGCTGTGAGCTTCAGAGAAAGCGGGTTGAGTGTGCAATCATGTTGAAGGCGGCATTTGCCGAAGAAAATTAAAATACATTAGATGCCAGTACATTCAATGTATGAAAGAAAAAGGAGTAATCAAGCAATGAAAAAAAGTAAAGGGATTCTAACCTTAGTCCTGACGCTTGTGATTATGGCGGCGTTGGGATATGTGGCTGTTTTTGGTATCGGTACGGAAAAAGCAGGCGCAGCGTCGGAAATTAAGCAGGGACTTGACCTTGCGGGCGGCGTGAGTATAACATATCAGGTTGTGGGTGATGAGAAGCCGTCATCTGAGGATATGAGCGATACGATTTACAAATTGCAGAAGCGTGTACAGGTATACAGTACGGAAGCGCAGGTATATCAGGAGGGCGACGACCGTATCAATATCGAAATCCCCGGTGTATCGGACGCGAACACGATTTTGGAGGATTTGGGAAGACCGGGGGCGTTGTATTTTATCGCGCAGACGGACGCAGACGGCAATGAGAACTATTCTTATACAGGTTCAGGCGAAACAGGCTATTCTTTAAATAAGACGATTGATGAGCTGCTTGCTGACGGCAGTATCGTGCTCGAGGGTACGGACGTTGCTGCAGCACAGGGCGGTACGGGCAGTGACTCGCTTGGCAACAGCCAGTTTGTGGTAGATTTGATTTTTACGGACGCGGGCACGACGAAGTTTGGCGATGCGACGACAAAGGCATTTGCAAACGGTCAGTCGATTGGTATTTACTATGACCAGGATTTTATCAGCGTGCCGAATGTACAGGCTGCGCTGACGGACGGGAAAGCGCAGATTACCGGTATGGGCAGCTTTGAAGATGCCGAGAAGCTTGCAAGCCAGATTCGTATCGGCGGATTGAAGCTTGAGCTTGAGGAGCTGCGCTCGAACGTGGTTGGTGCACAGCTTGGTGCGGAGGCGATTAATACAAGCCTTACGGCGGCATTGATTGGTTTGATTATCATTGCGGTATTTATGATTATTGTTTACCGCGTTCCGGGACTTTCATCAGTGCTTGCGCTGGTTATTTATACGATTTTAACGGTGCTTTGCCTCAATATGTTTGAGATTACATTGACACTGCCCGGTATTGCAGGTATTATCCTTTCGATTGGTATGGCAGTCGACGCGAACGTTATCATATTTGCACGTATCCGTGAGGAGATTACGGCGGGCAAATCGGTCAGAAGCGCGATTGACGACGGATTTAAAAAGGCGCTTTCCGCGATTGTTGACGGTAACGTGACGACTTTGATTGCGGCTTTGGTGCTTGCGCTCAAGGGCTCCGGTACGGTAAAGGGCTTCGCGTACACACTTGCGCTTGGTATCGTGATTTCGATGTTTACGGCGCTTGTGGTGACAAGGCTGATTTTGAAGGCATTCTTTGCAATCGGCTTAAAGGATGTTAAGTTCTACGGAATGAACAGGGAACGGCAGACGGTCAATTTCCTTGCAAAGAAAAATCTGTTCTTTGGTATTTCCATTGCGGCGATTGTTGCGGGATTTGTATTTATGGGCATTAACGGTGCGTCAACCGGCAAGATTTTGAATTACAGCCTTGACTTTGTCGGCGGTACTTCGACGAATGTGACATTTAACGAGGATATGGATTTGGCGCAGATTGATTCGACGGTTGTTCCTGTATTCAGCAATATCACGGGCGACGGTGCGGTTCAGGTGCAGAAGGTTGCAGGCTCGAATGAGGTTATTTTTAAGACGAGAGAGCTGAATGTGGACGAGAGACAGCAGCTGGAGCAGGATTTGGTAGATAACTTCGGTGTCAACAAGGATTTGATTACGGCGGAGACGATTAGCTCGACCATCAGTTCGGAGATGAAAGCTGACGCGATTGTGGCGGTTGTGATTGCGACAATCTGTATGCTGATTTATATTTGGTTCCGGTTTAAGGACATTCGCTTTGCGGCAAGCTCTGTTGCGGCATTAGTCCACGACGTTTTGGTGGTGCTTGCGTTTTACGCGATTGCGAAGGTGTCCGTGGGCAGCACGTTTATTGCGTGTATGCTGACGATTGTCGGTTATTCGATTAACGCAACAATTGTTATTTTTGACCGTATCAGGGAAAATCTTGCGGGAATGCTCAAGAAGGACAGCCTTGATGAACTGGTAAACAGAAGTATCAGTCAGACGCTTTCGAGAAGTATTTTTACTTCCCTCACAACATTTGTTATGGTGGCGGCGCTGTTTGTGCTTGGCGTAACGTCAATCAGAGAGTTTGCGCTTCCGCTGATGGTTGGTATTGTATGCGGTACGTATTCTTCGGTATGCATTACGGGTGCACTGTGGTATGTACTGAGAACGAAGATTGCAAAAAAGAAGGCATAGAGCATAAGCCGCGGCGATGGCAGCCGCGGCTTTTTATGCGCAGCCCAGTGCAGAGGAAAAGGTCGTTTCCCTTGCTTGATTGCAGATGGGTGTCTAAAGGAAAGTGGAATTGGTTATGAGAGAACGGTTTGGAATTTCGGCGGCGGTTTTAAAGTGGATTGCGGTGGTCAGCATGGTGATTGACCATTTTGCGTGTTCGGTCTATCCTTGCTTGAACGGGCATGATTTCGAGGTTTATCGTATCCTTCGGGGAATCGGGCGGATTGCGTTTCCAATCTACTGTTATTTATTGGTGGAAGGCTTCTTCCTTACAAAGCATGTATGGCGTTATTTGCGGAATCTGCTGCTGTTTGCGGCAGTGTCGGAAATACCGTTTAATATGGCGGTTTTCGGGCATGTTTTTTATCCGCAGGGGCAGAATGTGTACTGCGCGCTTGCGCTTGGGATGTGTGCGATGCTGCTGTTAAAGCGCGTTGACGGATTTCGCGTTTGGCAGCTTTTGGCGCAGGCGGCGGTGATTACAGTGTTTCTGTTTTTGGGAGAAGTTCTTGAAGTGGATTACCATTGGAAGGGAATCGCATTTATCGTTTTGTTTTATTATTTGCGCAAGCTGCGGTTTCGGCAGGAGGTTACGTCGGTTGTGGGCGCTGTGGCGTTTGGGATCTATGAGCGGGCGGCAGTCTTTGCGTTCCTGCCGTTATATTTATACAACGGAAAGCGGGGACGGCAGGCAAAGTATGTATTTTATGCGATTTATCCGCTGCATTTGCTTTTGTTTGGGATGCTGCGGCTTTGGCTTAGCTGACTGCGCCTGCGGCATTTGGTGCGTGAAAGGCTATGAGGACGCTTGATATTTGCAGATTAGAAAAGAAAAACGGAGGATGAAATAAACACATGTATTCATATGAGATTCGTGCAGGTTACAGTGCAGTGGATGAGGCGTTCCAAATGAAAGTGACGTCAATGCTTGACTGCTTTCAGGATGCGGCGATTTTTGAGGCGGAGAACGGCGGGAAGATTAATACGCAGTATTTGAATGAAAAGGGGCTTGTGTGGCTTTTGAGCGCATGGCAGATTGTTATTGACAGGAGACCGAAGCTCAACGAGCGTATTCAGATAACAACATTCCCATATGATTTTAAAGGCTTTTTGGGATACCGGAATTTTATGATAACGGACGCACAGGATGCGGTGATTGTGAAAGCGGCTTCGATTTGGACACTGCTTAATACCATGAAGGGACTGCCCGCAAAGCCGACGCAGGAATTGCTTGACGGATATGATTTGGCGCCAAAGCTTGCGATGGAGTATGCTCCGCGAAAAATTGCCGTTTTGGGCGAGGGTGTGCAGCAG
>CAMWNY010000161.1 GCA_947175775.1 uncultured Lachnospiraceae bacterium
CCACAGCAATACATTTGATAAGGGTATCGACCGTTTGAATCTCCCCCTCCTCCAAAAACACCTGCGAACCGCCCATTGATTTCGCATAAGCGCTGGTACTCACTTCGTCCTCAAGCTTAATCCTTCCCTTTTCAAGCGCTTCAAAAGTCAGTATCAGTGTCATAATCTTGGTAATGCTTGCCGGACTTCTCACCTCATCAGGATTTTTCTCAAACAGCACAGTCCCTGTTGATGCCTCCATGAGAATTGCAGACGGTGAACTGAGGCTGAGCGCCTCTTTCTCCGCATATACGGTATTTCCATATAAAAAGCAGACAATTGTCACAGCAGCAAGTAATTTACAGATAAAACGTTTACAGCCAATCATAAAGTTCCAGCATCCGTTTCTTTTTCTTATATGAAATTTATGCGTTCGCTATCCGTTATATGCAAAAACGCAGACACAATCGTCTGCGTTTTTTTATCTTCTGATTAATTTATGACAAAACTCTGAAATTTCTTCTTTTGTTTCCTCGTCAATTTTTACAGACATTGCAAAATGATAGCCGAAATCAATTGCAACCATCACACAAATCAATGCAATTGTCTTAATCCCCCACTCAAACGGCCACCTGTCCACAAAACTCATCACCTTTTCAAACAAAAATGTAATGATAATAACCGCATAAAGTCCCCAGGCAAGTGTGCTCTCAAGACACACAACACCTTTATAATTACAGAACTTTTCATTGTAATCCCACCACACTTCGCCGAAAAGCTTTATCATCAGTCTTGCCACCAAAAATTCAAAGAGCGTCGCAAGCGCCGCGCCCACTATGTACAGCATTACCACATTCTTAGCAAGCGGATGAAGGATAATATAGCCAAGCGTTGCGCCCACGCCATATATAGGGCAGAACGGACCTGACATAAACCCTCTGTTCGTCAATTTTTTGTTGCATAATGACATATAAACGGACTCCACCATCCAGCCGATAATACTAAACAGAAAAAAGCAGGCAATCAAGTGGTACAAGTCATATCCTGCAACATGATACTTATATAACCACATCATATTTTACTCCTCATAGACCAAAACCAATACGAGTAAAAAATCCTTGACAAAAAAGCCAAGGATTTTACTTTCATATCAAACGAATTAATTATATTTACGCTTTCTAGCCGCTTCAGACTTTTTCTTACGTTTTACGCTTGGCTTCTCGTAATGCTCTCTTTTACGGATTTCCTGCTGAATTCCCGCTTTCGCACAGCTTCTCTTGAATCTACGTAAAGCGCTGTCCAAAGTTTCGTTTTCTTTTACGATAACATTTGACATACTATCACACCTAACCTCCCTCCAGTCCTATTATTGTGCGTTAGACTGTTCGGGTATACTTAATCGCACATATAAGATTATATCACATATTATGCATACGTCAATAGTTTTTCAAAATATTCTTCAAAATTATTCTTCAAAATATTCTTCTATTTTGTTTCAATCTGCTGTCTTTTGTCAATATAATCAATCAACACGGCAGCCGTATCATCTACCCCGAGCCTGCTGCTGTTTACGCAAAGATCATAGTTTCTTGCATTTCCCCACTTTTCCTTGCAAAAGCAGTCATGGTAGCGTTTCCTTTTTCTGTCCTTTTCCCGTATTTTTTTGACGGCAAGGTTTTGCGTTAAATGGTACAGCCTCATAATCCGCTCAATTTTTTTATCCATGTCAGCCAAAACGAAAACCGATACCAGCCCCTCATATGATTTCAGAATGGTCTCACTACATCTGCCCACAATCACAAAGGACTCTCCTGCGGCGGCTTTCTTTTGCAGGTAGTCAAATTGAATCAGATACAGATTTTCCTCTGGAGAGCTGCTATATCCGCGCACCGTTCTTGAGGAAAACGGATTTTTATACTTTTCATCCAGTCCCTCTAAATTCTTCATATCCAAATTTCTCTCCGCTGCAATCTCGTCTAACAGATTGTGGTCAAGCATTTGAATGCCGTAATGTTTTGCTAATTTCTCAGCGATTTCATGTCCGCCGCTGCCGTATTCCCGCCCCACGGAGATAATCAGTTGTTTTTTCATAAACCTGCCTCCTTCTATAAATATCGAAAAATAATCATCAGCATGGAAATCAAAACGACCATAACCGTTGCCGGCAGCATTTTTTTACAGTAAAGTCCCCATTTAATCACATACCCTTCTCTTGATGCCGTTGCAATTCCGACAACGTTTGCCGATGCGCCAATCGGCGTCGCGCTGCCGCCAATGTCCGTTCCCATTGCCAAGGTCCATGCAAGTATGGATAAATCAATGCCATACGCCGCGGACAGACTTTTAATAATCGGTATCATTGTTGTCGCAAACGGAATATTATCGACAAATGCACTGGCGACTGCCGACAGCCATATAATAATTGCAATCATAATCATCCTATTGCCGCCGCTGATACGCCCGATAAACCCTGCCATTATTTCCAAAATTCCTGTCTGCTCCAAACCGCCGATGACGACAAACAGTCCGATAAAAAACAGAATCGTTTTATAATCGACCTTTTTTAACAAGGCAAGCGCGTGTTTTCCCGATGTCATCAAAGTAACGGCTGCAATTATCAGCCCGATTGCAGAAACCGTAAGTCCTGTCTGCGCATGTGTGACCAGCAAAAGAATCGCCGACGCAAAAATGACACTGCTTACCAAAAATCCTCTTTTATCCATGATAATGGATTCAGGGCTTGGCAGGCTGCCGTAATCCACACTCGTTCCCGTTTCTAGCAGCAGTTCCTTTTTAAAAGCCAAATAAAAATAAATTAATACCGCAATCAGGGACACTCCCGCAATTACACCTGTGTTTGTCACAAAATCCATAAAAGAATACCCTAGCGAAGTACCGATAATAATATTGGGCGGGTCTCCGCACATCGTCGCCGAACCGCCGAGATTTGCGCAGAAAATCTCAGGTAATATCATCGGCACCGGGTGAAACTTCAAAAGCCGTGACAGCTCTATCGTTACAGCCGCCAAAAACAAGATGACCGTAATGCTGTCGATAAACATCGATAGAATTGTCGACAGAACCATGAAAGTTATAAAAATCGGAATAATCTGATATTTTACCAGTTTGGCAATGCGCATACACAGCCATCTGAAAAATCCGACTCTTGCCATTCCTTCCACCATCACCATCATACCAAACACAAATGCAATCGTTTCCCAGTTAATGCCGCTGCCGCTTCCCGCTGTTTTGGCAGA
Organism: uncultured Lachnospiraceae bacterium; assembly: GCA_947175775.1. Taxonomy (GTDB): domain Bacteria; phylum Bacillota; class Clostridia; order Lachnospirales; family Lachnospiraceae; genus COE1. The sequence continues at coordinate 3,237 of CAMWNY010000161.1, forward strand.
ATGATACCAAAATTCTACCGTAAAAATACTCCTAAGATTAATCGTATCCACAACGGCTGACATACTGTGCATTCCTACGCCAAATACAAGAATCAGTGTCAGCAACGCGCAAATCAGCGAAACAACATGACGCTCCACAATTTCCGTCACAATAAAAGCAAACATCGCAATAAAGATGATTGCCGCAAAAACTTGTGCTATCATAACGAATCCTCCATTTTTCTGTGTTGTTCTCCTTATTCAATTGTATTCATGAGAAAAAAGAATGTTAGATTCGTTTTTTTCCGTCAGACCTGTGAATATAGTCCGTGACCGGATCATTTTGCAGCCAGCAAATGACTTGCGGATTTTTCGAAAATGCCGAAAATTTCCCCTGCACAAAAGCAGTGAAATCCGCAAACAGCAAATTGGAAGATGCCTTGATCTCCCTTTTTTGCGCCTGAAACTGCTCTGACTGCTCCACTTTTGCAGTGCAGTAATCACCCAATGTTTCTGTTGTCAGTATTTTAATGTCATTGATATTCGTATGGCAGAACCCTAAATTGGCATCTGCGTTTTCTGTTGAATCGTGCGCAGCCAGCATGCCTGTCATTGTCACTTCCAAAAACAGCCCTGTCACAAACAATACTACAGCCAGTATGAAACTTAGTATCTTATGTTTCTTAACACGCACTCCAATGCCTTCTTTCCGAATACCAAACTTTTGACATTATAGCACACTTTTCCTTTTTTGAAAAGATGCGGATTTTCGGAATATTTATTAACTATCAATCCTTGTTTCACCCTATCACTTCTCATACTTACTAATGATCGGCTTTATGCTTTTGTATATTTCAAGATAATCATCATACTCATTTCTAAGTGCATTATGTACATTCCTTAAAAAATTATTTTGACCATAGCATTTACCAACAATTTTTGCTACATTATTAATAGCTTTACCATAATACCCTTCGGCGCTCATTCTCTGCTGAATTTCCTGATTTAACTTTGTTTTATTTTTTCCATTCTTATTATTTGACTGTTTTGCAACAACTGTCTGTAATGCATCTTTAGACTGTTTTAAAACAGACGGATTTATTTTCACTGCCCTTACAATTTTATCTTTCGATTTATTCGTCAAAAACTTTATTACATTATCATAATCCTTATCCTTGCTTATTATGATATAAGAACTCCCTTTTCCCTTATTGATTCCAAGCAAATATCCTAAGAAAGAAACCAAATGCATATCCACAGATTGATTTCCTGATGGTATTTTATGTACCTCAAATTCCGAATCACCATGATTATTTAAAATATTAATGTTGATTCTAGTCTTATCGCCTGTATAGAAGATATGAATTTTATCTGTCTTATCTAATTTACTGCAATTCAAAATCCCATCATCTCCCACATTCTCATAATCAATTAAATAGTACGTATTCATTCTCTCATTCTCCATTCAATGCATTTTCTCGAATGTTAAAATATAGCAAAAGCTGACCGACATTACCATTTCTATCCTGTCGGTCAACTTTATTTTTAGTACCTTTATTTCACCTGCCCCGCAAGCACCGCCTTCGCCTCGTCAATCGCTTTGTCGATTCCCGCCGGATTTTTACCGCCTGCCTGTGCCATATTCGGGCGTCCGCCGCCGCCCCCGCCGACAAGCCCTGCAATGCCTTTAATCAGATTTCCGGCGTGTGCGCCCTTTTGCATCGCGCCGTCCGTTGCCATTGCCACAAGATTCACCTTGCCGTCCGCATCGGATGCAAGCACAATCACGCCCTCGCCAAGCTTTGCCTTCAGCTGGTCTCCCAAATCACGCAGTCCGTTCATATCCACGCCGTCCACACGCGCCGCAAGAAGCTTTACGCCGTTTACGTCAGCAACCTTGTCCATAACATCGCCAAGCGCATCTTTTGCCGCCTTGCTCTTTAACGACTCATTTTCGCTTTGCAGCGCCTTGATTTCCGCCATCATATGCTCAATCTTCTCCACAAGGTTCGCAGGCGTTGCTTTTGCCGCTTTCGCCGCTTTGTCAAGCTCGTCCTCTATTTTTTTATAATAATCAAGCACATTCTCGCCCGTCAGCGCCTCGATACGGCGCACGCCTGCCGCCACGCCGCTCTCCGACACAATCTTAAACGCCGCAATTTCACCCGTGTTTTTCACATGTGTACCGCCGCAGAACTCCTTTGAAAAATCGCCCATCGAAACAACACGCACTGTCTCGCCGTACTTCTCGTCAAACAATGCCATTGCGCCCGTCTTCTTCGCCTCGTCCATCGTCATGACATTCGTGTCCACCGAAATATTCTCGGCAATCTTGTCATTGACCATCTTCTCAACCTTTGCAAGCTCCTCGCCTGTCATTGCCTCAAAATGACTAAAGTCAAAACGCGTCCGCTCGTCGTCCTGATAAGAGCCTTTCTGCTGCACATGCGAACCAAGCACCTCGCGCAGCGCCTTCTGCATCAAATGTGTCGCCGAGTGGTTTTTACAGGTCTTTGCACGGTTTGCTGCATCAACGCTTAACACCGCACTGTCGCCGACCTTGAGCATTCCCTTTGTCACCGTACCGATATGCGCAATCCTGTTTCCAACCACGTTAATCGTATCCTTTACGACAAACTCCGCGTCACCTGCCGTAATCACACCCTTATCGCCTGCCTGACCGCCCATTGTCGCATAAAACGGCGTCCGTTCGACAATCACCGCGCCCGTCTGTCCGTCCGTAAGCGCGTCAACAATCTCGTCCTCCGTTGTGAGCGCCGTAATCGGCGTTTCAATGGTCAGGCTGTCGTAGCCTTCAAATTTACTTGTTATACTTTTATCAATCTGCTCATAAATCGTGGCATCCGCACCCATATAATTCGAAACCTTGCGTGCATCATGCGCCTTCTTCCTCTGCTCGTCCATCGCCTTATGAAAGCCGTCCAAGTCAACCAAAATCCCCTTCTCCTCAAGAATTTCAATCGTCAGGTCAATCGGAAAACCATACGTGTCATACAACTTAAACGCATCCGCACCAGAAAGCGTCTTCTCTCCCTTATCCGCAAGCGCGCGCTCCATGTCGGCAAGGATATTCAAGCCC
>CAMWNY010000162.1 GCA_947175775.1 uncultured Lachnospiraceae bacterium
TGTATACGAGCCAGGAGACAGCGCAGTTTTTAAATATACTGGGGGGCGATATGCGCCTTGTGGGGACGCGCCCGCCTACGTAGGACGAATTTGAGCAGTACAACGGCTATTACAGGAGGCGTATGAGCATTACGCCGGGGCTTACCGGCATGTGGCAGGTGAGCGGCAGAAGCGACATTCGCGATTTTGAAGAGATTGTCAAGCTTGATTTGGAATATATCGACAACTGGTCTTTGGGGCTTAACATCAAAATCCTGATTATGACCGTGTTTACAGTGCTAGGCAGAAAGGGTTCAAAGTGATGGAGGAATTGCAGTATTGTGAGATTTTAGGGACGCGGATTAACGTTACAAGCATGGAACAGACACTTCGCTTTCTGAACAATTATTTGGATGAACTGCGGGGCAATTATATCTGTGTGTCAAATGTCCATACGACCGTAATGGCATATGAGGACGCGGATTACCAAAGGATACAAAACGGCGGCGCAATGGCGCTTCCAGACGGCGCACCGCTTTCGGTATACAGCAGAAAACATGGTTTTGCGGATGCACGGCGCGTCACGGGACCGGATTTAATGGTGGAGCTGCTGAAACAATCCAAGGATACAGGGTACCGGCACTTTTTTTACGGCGCGACGCAGGAGACGCTTGAGGCAATGCGGCATGTGATTGAAAAGGAGTACCCCGGTGCGTGCATTGCGGGAATGTATGCGCCGCCGTTTCGCCCGCTTTGTCCAGAGGAAGATGAGGCAGTGATAAGCCTTATCAATCAGGCAGAACCGGATTTTATATGGGTAGGACTTGGAGCGCCGAAGCAGGAGCAGTGGATGGCTGCGCATAAGGGGCGGCTTTGCGGTGTGTGCGTCGGTGTCGGAGCGGGGTTTCATTATCTTGCGGGCGATATTAAGAGAGCGCCGAAAATCATGCAGAAGCTTTGCCTTGAGTGGTTTTACCGCCTTTTGCAGGATCCGAAGCGGCTTTGGAAACGGTATGTTACGACAAATTTAAAGTTTATGGGATATATTCGGAAAGAGGCAAAAAATGGTAGATAAGGTAACGTGGTATCATGCGGACGATTTTGGCATTAGTTTGGAGCAGTCCGAGAAAATCCTGTCCTGTTATCAGGAGGGCGCCTTAAACAGCATCAGCATTCTTGCGAATGTTCCGGATTTGGATGGTACGCTTGCGCTTTTGGACAGAGTTGACGCTAAGGGTGTCATACGGCGTGTGCTGCATTTGAATTTTGTCGAGGGAAGGCCGCTTGCAGGAGCCAATAAGGTACCGCTTTTGGCGGATAAGGAAGGATACTTTGATAAGTCGTTTATCCGTTTTTTCCTTTGGAACTATACGGCGTGCGGGCGCAGGCGCGCGAAACTCAAAGCGCAGATTCGGGAAGAGATTCGGGCACAGCTTCGTGCCGTAACGGCGGAGCATGATTTTCGCATTACGGCAGTTGATTCACATCAGCACTACCATATGATACCGATGATTTTTGACTGTCTGCTTGCGGTTTTAGACGAGGAGGAGTTTGCACAGCTTAAAATCCGGCAGATTCGGATACCGACAGACCCGATAAAACCTGTGCTTGCAGGAAAAAAGCCGAAAAGAGTTCCGGCGGTCAATCTTGTAAAATGGATGATCCTCAAGACTTCATCGGGGAGAAACAGAAAACTTTTACAGCAAAAGGGGATTGAAATTCCGGTATTTTTTGGTATATTTTATACGTGTGAGATGAAATGGGAGATTGTGAAGGCTCTGTTTACGGCATATAAGAAATGTGCAAACGCGAAAGGAACTTCTCTCGAACTGATGTTTCACCCCGGGAATCTTACGGCGGATTATGAGCTTTTGGACAAAAGACGAGGAGAGCTGCGGGAATTTTATATGTCGGACAACCGTTTTTTTGAGGCGGAATGTTTAAAAATGCTGAAAAGTCAATGTGCCCGTTCGGCGCATTAGATTGACGGCAAAGCAAAGAGGAGTAATATTATGAAAAAAAAATCAGTAACAGCAGTAATTACGGCGTTTGCGATGGCGCTGTCTCTTTCGGCATGTGCAGAGCGTGCGCAGGAAGATGAAAATGTGATTGTGCGGGAGAGTGAACCTGCAACGATTGCCGGTTGCGCGGCGGACTGTGGATGTGGGTGCAGTAACTGCTTCTGTGACGGGGCGGCGGGGACTGCGGCGCCGGAAACAAGTGCGGCAGCGTCAACGCAGACGGTGCCGGAAACACAGACGGCATCTGCAACGGAAACGCAGACGCAGACACAGACACTGCCAGGTGAGACGCAGGAGACGAACGAAACAGAAGGCGGAATGGTAGTGGAGCTTACCGAGGGTGAGCTTGCGGCAAGACGCGAGCAGCAGGCGAATTTGGCAAAAGCAAGGGAGTCTCTTTACAAAGCCGGAGATTCGCTTGACAAAACAACAAAAATCAATCAGCTGGACAAGCAGATTCTTGCAAATAATGCGTATGATTTCAGTGACAAGACCGTCGTATTTATCGGCGACAGCATCACGGAGGGCATTACAAGTTCCGTGGACCAAAACGGAAATTATATCAGTTACGTTACATACGTAAATTCGTATCTTCATTTTGGCAATGTGCTCAATCACGGAATGGGCGGCAGAATGTTTGCGCAGTACGGCGGTGACGAGCTTTCGCTTGCCATGAATTTTGAAAATGTGACGAACATCAATTCGGATGTGATTGTCGTGTTTGCAGGCGTTAACGATTATCTGTGTACACCGCCCAATAAGCATTTCGGAAGCGTCACCGATACGATGACGACCGGAAATTTCTGCGGCGCGGTGCGTTACTTTATGAAGCAGCTGAAGGAGTATTACGGAGACAGGGAGATTTTCTTTGTCACTATGTATGATATTAACAAAAAACCCAACTGCACGTATGTGGACTTCAACGGACAGCCGACGCTTGCCGACTTTATGGAGGCGGAGCGCAAGCTGGCAAAGGAGTTTGGCTTCCATATTATTGATTTGCAGGGGACAGGCTTTATGGACTGCTCTACCAAAGAAGCGTCCGACTATTACCTGCGCGACGGGCTTCACCCTAAGGACAGCGGAAGCATTGCCTTAGGAGAGCATATCGCTGCCGAGCTGTCGCTTTACTTCGGACAAAAGGAAGGAAATTAATGGAGAGGGAATTAGGAGAGTGACAGTGGAAATACTACAATGGTGCATTTTGCTTGCGCTTGTGCTTTTGCTTCCGTTCTTTTTAGGAATGATACCGGTAAAATATATGAACAGCTTACAAAGAACACCCGCGATGACGTATGTCTGCGGGTGGTTTGTGAGCTTTTTTGTATTTGAGCTGACTGCGGTGCCGTTTATTTTGCTGGAGAAGCGTTTTACATCGTTTGTGATTGCTTATTCGGCGGTGATTTTCGCGCTTTTTGCGTATGGGGTTTGGGCATCAAAAACGGTTTGGGCGGATTTTGCAAAAAATATCAGGGGTGCGTTTAAGCAGCAGCCATTGCTTGTAAAGATCGGATGGCTGACGGCATATGTACTGATTGGGCTGCAGCTTTATATGGCAGTGTTTTATGAGTATTACGACGGTGATGACGCATATTATATTGCGACTTCCGTTCTTACGGATGCCTTTGATACAATGTATCTTCGGGATGCGTACACGGGCTACAGTTATTCTTTGGACGCAAGACATGCCCTCTCGCCGACGCCGATTTATCAGGCATGGCTTGCAAGGCTGAGCGGCATCCACCCTGCGGTGATTGCCCACAGCGTGCTCTCGGCGGTTTGGCTGGTGTTTATGTATGGCATTTACGGGCAGATTGGCAACCGGCTTTTGCCGATTACAAAAAGTGCGGGGAGGGCAAAAAGCAACTTCCGTCCTGTGTTTTTGATTTTGACTGCCGTGTGGTTTGCATTCGGAAACATTTCGCTGTACACGTCGGAAACCTTTGCGATGACAAGGACGTGGCAGGGCAAGGGAATGATGGCGGGGATGATACTGCCGGCGCTCTTTTTATGCCTGCTTTCTTTGGCGCGGGACAAGGTCAGTCCCGGCGTGTGGATGCTTTATGAGTGTGTGCTGGTATCGGCGGTGTTTGCCACGAGCGTTTCTTTTATGCTTGTGCCTACGATTGTGGGCGTGGCGGCGGCGCTGATTGGATGGAAAAAGAAGAGCGTGCGCGCGGCAGCAGGGATTTTTGCCTGCTGTGTGCCGTGTCTGCTGCTTGCCGTATGTTATCTTGTTGTGAAGTGATTGGAAAAGAGTAGGAGGGTATAAGATGCTTTCTGCACTGTGGACGGCTGCGGGAACCGTGCTTGAGGATATTGTACTGTATAATAATAAAAGCTTTCTTGTACCGCTCTTTTTGATTGCGCTTTTGTTTTTGTGGGTGACGGAGAGGTCAAAAAGGCTGCGGGTGGTGCTTGTGTATCTTGTGACGGCACTGGGGGTAGTGTTTGTGTGCCCGCTGTATGCGTGGATCGGAATGCGCATCGATGCGGAGATTTACTACCGTGTGCTTTGGTCGCTGCCGATGGGAATTGTGGTGTGTTACAGCGCGGTAAAGCTGATGATGCGGTTTCATCATTTTGTCGGCAGGGGGCTTGTGTTTGTGCTTGTGCTTCTTGCAATCTGCATCAACGGGGATTTGGTCTACACGAAAACACTGCACTTTAAGTCGGTAAATGCTTATCATATGCCGCAGCAGGTGATTGATGTGGCGGAGGCGCTGAAGCTGGAAAATTACAGACCGATTGCGGTGCTTCCGGCGGAGCTTCTTCCGTTTTTCAGGCAGTATACGGCGGATGTGTATACACCGTACGGAAGAAATATTTTGGAGCCTGCGTGGAGTTTTTCAAATGAGCTGTATGACGCAATGGAGGGGGACAAAGAGTATGATGCCGTAGAAATCGCGCGCTGTGCAAGGCAGGAGCACTGTGCGTTTGTGGTACTCTCCTGTATGAAGCAGATACGCGGCGGCATGGAGGATCAGAATTATTTTCTGTTTGATTTTGTTCAGGGATATTATATTTATATGGATTATAACTATTACGATGTGTACAAGGAGCAGGGGCTTTTGGATGCCGACGTGATTGCGGTCGGCGAGACAAAACGCAATTGAGAATGGGGGACATCTTGATGAAAACAAAGATAAAAAACATTATCCTGCTGCAGGGAGTGGTCGTTATTTACACACTCTCGGGGATTATGTCAAAAAACGCGTCGGCAAACGGAGGCTATCCCGTTAAATTTTTGATGTTTTTTGCGCTGGAATTTTTGCTGCTTGCCGTCTATGCGGTGCTGTGGCAGCAGATGATCAAACGGTTTGAGCTTTCCGTGGCGTATGCAAACCGTTCTATGGCAGTATTGTGGTCCATGCTTTGGGCAGTGCTGTTTTTCCAGGACGAGATTACGGTAAAAAATATAGCGGGCGTCCTTTTGGTAACGGCAGGAACCGTGATTATCAATACGGACGTGCAGTCCGAAGAAGGGGAGGACAGGCAATGATAAATCCGTTTATGCTGTGCATGTTTGTGTCCGTGAGTATTGCTTCCGTGTCACAGATTTTGCTCAAAAAAAGTGCGATGAAAACATATGCGAACGTTGTGCGGGAGTATGTCAACCCGTTTGTGATTGGCGGATATGGGCTGATGTTTGCCTCCATGCTGCTGACAATTTTTGCTTACAGCGGGATGGAATACAAGAACGGTCCGGTGATTGAGTCTCTTGGAAATGTGTTGGTGCTGGCGCTTGGCTGTATTTTTTTGAAGGAGCGGCTTACGCTTCGAAAGCTTTTGGGTGTGGCGTTTATCATGGTGGGTATGGCAGTATTTTACATGTAGAAAATAACATAAGGAGTTGCCATAATATTAAAAATTTGGTATTATTGTTGCGTAATGATTAAAATTGTTACGAAAATATTAAATTTTAACGAGAAGGAGGATGTCGGAAAGACAATATCAGGATGAAAAAGAAAAGAACATTTGGACTGTACGGTACGAATAAGAGAAAAACAGCCGGCAAGAGAGAACAGTATCAGGCTGATGATTATACAGAAGAGTCTTATGAGGCATATGGGCAGGAAGACTATGGATATGAGGAGAGCGATGACATCGAGGAGTATGATGACGAGGACGAATACATAGTCAGTTATGACGATGAGGAGTATTACGGAAGCGAATACGATGCAGATGAGGATATGGAAGCGTCCGAAGAGGAGTATTATGAGGAGGAGTCCGAAGAGGAGTATTATGAGGAGGAGTC
>CAMWNY010000163.1 GCA_947175775.1 uncultured Lachnospiraceae bacterium
TACTTCCCAAGCCTCGCCGTAGCCACCGCTACGCCTGCGTTTGTAAAGCAGCACTCTCAGGAAAATATTCTGCGGAGTTTTACCAGATATAAAGCGGTCAGTACACTAAACTGAGAAAGGAGCAGGGTTGTTCATGTACTATCCCGAAGAGATTGTAGAGGAAGTAAGGCAGCGAAATGATATTGTGGATGTTATTTCAGGTTACGTCGGACTTTCGAAACGGGGAAGCAATTATGTGTGCTGCTGCCCGTTTCATGGGGAGAAGACCCCTTCCTTTTATGTAAGCCGCTCAAAGCAGATATACAAGTGCTTTGGCTGCGGCGAAGGCGGCAATGTGACGACGTTTGTGATGAAATATGAGAACTGTACGTTTCCGGAGGCGCTGAAACTGCTTGCAGAGCGGGCAGGGGTAAAGCTTCCCGAAGAGACGTATTCGGAGGAGGCAAAACGCAGGGAGAGCAGGCGTCAGCAGCTTTTGGCAGTGAATAAAGAGGCGGCGAAGTTCTATTATTATCAGCTTCGGGGTGAGCGCGGCGCAAAAGCGCGCGAATATCTTGACAAAAGGGCGCTTTCAAACGAGACACGGAAAAGTTTCGGACTTGGGTTTGCGCCCGTAAGGGGCGAGGAACTATTACTGTATCTGCGTCAAAAGGGGTTTACGGACGATTTAATCCGTGATGCAGGGCTCGCAAAGGCAGACGAGCGGCGCGGAACGGTGACGCAGTTTTGGAACAGGGTTATGTTTCCGATACAGGACATCAACCATCGCGTGATTGGTTTTGGCGGGCGGATTATGGGGACGGACGACAAGGGACCAAAGTATTTGAATTCTCCCGAGACGGAGATTTTTGACAAGAGCAGAAACCTTTATGGCATGAACCTTGCGCGCTCGTCAAGAGCAGGAAATATGATTTTGTGCGAAGGGTATATGGATGTGATCAGTATGCATCAGGCTGGTTTTGCGCAGGCGGTCGCATCGCTTGGAACGGCATTTACGCCGGGACAGGCAGGGCTGATTAAGAAGTACACAAAAGAGGTGCTTCTTGCCTATGACAGTGACGGGGCAGGCGTGAAGGCGGCGCTGCGAGCAATCGGGATTTTGCGTGACGCGGGAATGTCAGGAAAGATTATTAATATGTCGCCCTACAAGGACCCCGATGAATTTATGAAAAATCTTGGAAAAGAGGCGTTTCAGGAACGCATAGAGCATGCGGAGAATTCTTTTTTGTTTGAAATCCGTATGCTGGAGCGGGATTTTGACATGAATGATCCGGAGGAGAAAACGAACTTCCACAATCACATTGCAAGAAGGCTTTGTGATTTCGGGGAGGACGTAGAGCGTGAAAATTATATAGAAGCGATAGCGGACAAGTACCATATCGGCTTCGAGAATTTAAGAAAGCTTGTCGTCAATATGGCGGCAAAGACAGGAGGCTATGCGGTCGCTTTGGTTTCGCGGGAACGCCCGAAATCAGGGATGAACAGCAGAGGGAAAAATCCGGCGCAGGAAAATGCCAGGAAGGCGCAGCGGCTTTTGCTGACATGGCTTACGGATTACCCGCAGCTTTATGAAAAAGTCAAAAGTTATATTTCGCCCGATGATTTTACGGACGAGCTGTACAGGAAGGTGGCGCAGCGGATGTTTGCGGATATTGAAAAAGGTCAGTTTCATCCGGCGGGCATTATCGATCTGTTTGACGACGAGAAGGAGCAAAGCGAGGCGGCATCCCTGTTTACGACACAGCTTCCGGAGCTTGAGACGGTGCAGGAGAAGGAAAAGGCGTTCCATGATATTCTTGTGCGCGTAAAGAAAAACAGTTATGAGCATTATTTGGAACGTTCCGGTGTGGAGATTGCCGCGTTAAGCATTGCGGTTGAAGGCAAAAAAGCACTGGAAGAACTTAACAAAACGCATATTTCTTTCAATTAAGGATAAAAATATATGGTATGGAGGATTGACCAGAATGGATGAAAACACACAAGCAAAATTTGAGGCAAAGTTAAAAGAGCTTCTTGCGATGGCAAAGAAGAAGAAAAACGTGCTTGAGTATCAGGAAATCAGCGACTTTTTCAAGGACATGCCTCTTGAGACGGAGCAGTTTGAGAAGATATTGGATTTTCTTGAACAGAGCAACGTGGATGTGCTGCGTATTACGGACGATGACGACGATTTGCCGGATGACGATATTCTTCTGAGTGATGAGGAAGACGTGGACATGGATGTGGAGAACATCGACCTGTCCGTTCCGGACGGCATCGGCATTGAGGATCCCGTAAGGATGTATTTAAAGGAAATTGGAAAAGTGCCGCTTCTAAGCGCTGACGAGGAGATTGAGCTCGCAAAAAAGATGGAGCTTGGCGACGAGGAGGCAAAAAAGAGGTTAGCTGAGGCGAACCTCAGGCTTGTTGTGAGCATTGCGAAGCGCTATGTGGGCAGAGGAATGCTGTTTTTGGACCTCATTCAGGAGGGCAATCTTGGTCTGATCAAGGCAGTTGAGAAGTTTGATTACAGGAAAGGCTATAAATTTTCGACCTATGCGACGTGGTGGATACGGCAGGCAATCACAAGAGCGATTGCGGATCAGGCGAGAACCATCCGTATCCCTGTGCATATGGTTGAGACCATCAACAAATTAATCCGCGTGAGCAGACAGCTCTTACAGGAGCTTGGGCGGGAACCGACCCCGGAGGAGATTGCAAAGGAAATGAATATGCCGGAGGAGCGTGTGCGCGAGATTTTGAAGATTTCGCAGGAGCCGGTATCGCTTGAGACGCCAATCGGTGAGGAGGAGGACAGTCATCTTGGGGACTTTATACAGGATGATAATGTGCCCGTTCCTGCTGACGCGGCGGCGTTTACGCTGTTAAAGGAGCAGCTTGTCGAGGTGCTTGACACGCTGACCGACAGGGAGCAGAAGGTATTGAGACTGCGTTTCGGGCTTGACGACGGGCGTGCGCGCACACTCGAGGAGGTCGGTAAGGAATTTAATGTTACGAGAGAGCGTATCCGGCAGATTGAGGCAAAGGCGCTTCGGAAGCTGCGTCACCCTTCAAGAAGCCGGAAGTTAAAGGACTATTTGGATTAGGAGAGTGCAAATGCAGTTGTCGGATAGGATGCGGGCTGTGGCGGCGCTTGTTTCGCCCTGTAAAAGCATGGCGGATATTGGCTGTGACCACGGCTATGTGGCAATGGAGTTAATCAGAAGCCGTACCTGCGCGCATGTGATTGCAATGGATATTAACAGGGGGCCGCTTGAACGCGCGAAAGAAAATATCCGCGATTACGGAATGCAGGAATATATCGAAACGCGGCTTTCGGACGGGGCGGCGGCGCTTTTGCCAAATGAGGCGGAGGGTATTGTCTGCGCCGGTATGGGAGGGCGGCTTGTGGTGTCGATTTTGGAGAGGAGCCGTGCGCTGATTGGCGACATGAAGCAGGTCGTATTGCAGCCGCAGTCAGAGCTTGACGAGGTGCGCAAATATCTGCGCGTAAACGGGTATTTGATAGAAAAGGAAGATATGATTTTTGAGGACGGGAAATATTATCCGATGATGCGGGCGCTGCCTGCGGCTTTCGGAAAACACGAGCGTTTGCTGGCGGGCGGCTTGGAGCAGTTAGGCAGGCGGACGGCGGTGTGCGGCAATCCGCCCGACATTTCCGAGATTTGCACGGAGGAGGCGGCAAGGCTTACGGGCGTGCAGGATACATACGGACCGTATCTTTTGGAGCATTCACATCCCGTTTTGAAGCGGTATCTTTTGTGGCAGAAGGCAAATTTGGAACAGATTCGGGAGCGTTTAAATGCTTCGGGTAGGGAGACTGCAAGGCAGCAGTGTCGTATGGCGGAACTGGAAGACGCGCTGAGTGATATTGTGTTCTGCCTGTATCAGTATTTTTAGCCGCTTCTGTTACATAGTATGATGTAGGAGGGATAGGACTTTGACGTGTGGTGAAATCATAGAAAAGCTTGAAACGCTTTCGCCTAAAAATTATGCGGAAGATTGGGATAATATCGGTCTGCTTGCCGGAAGGCGTGACAAGGATGTGGAAACGATTTACATAGCATTGGATGCAACGGATGAAGTCATTGCGGATGCCGTGCGCGTGGGGGCGGATATGCTGCTGACACATCATCCGCTGATTTTCAAAAAGCTTTCCCGTGTCAATACCGATGATTTTATCGGAAGGCGCATTGTGAAACTCATACAAAATGATATAAGTTATTATGCGATGCACACGAATTTTGACGTCATGGGGATGGCAGACGCGGCGGCAGATGAACTTGGACTGCGGGCGCGCGAGGTATTAAACGTGACATTTGAAGATGAAATTTCAAAGGAAGGCTGCGGACGCGTGGGACATCTTGCAGAGCGTATGAGTGTGGAAGCGCTTGCAGGGCTTGTCAAGAAGCGTTTTCATGTACCGAATGTGCGTGTATTTGGCGACTTGGGCGACATCGTGGAAACGGCGGCGGTAATGCCGGGCTCCGGCGGCAGTTTTATAAGAGACGCCATCTATGCGGGAGCTGACGTGATGATTACGGGAGACATTGACCATCATGAGGGCATTGATGCGGTGGCGCAGGGGCTTGCGGTGATTGACGCGGGACATTACGGGATTGAGAAGCTGTTCATACCGTATATGGAGGAATTTATCAAGCGGGAGCTTCCGAATCTGCGGGTGTACAGTGAAGAGTTTAGCGAACCGTTTACAGTCATATAATACGATAAAGAGGGGTGAAACAATGGACAAAAATCAGGAAAACAGGAATAGTTATTTGGTGACGGTCGGGGGTAAGACAAGGGAATATCCCGCGGGAATTACATACGGCGAAATTGCAACCGTTTATCAGAAGGATTATCCGCATCAAATTGCGCTGGCGGTGCGGGACGGGAAAATCAGGGAGCTGTTTAAAAAAGTAGACAGGGACTGTACGGTTGAGTTTCTAACGCTTACGGACGACACGGGTCATAAGACATACAACAGAACGGCAATTTTGATTTTGATGAAGGCAATCCAGGAGGTTGTGGGCGCTGATAAGATTGAAAAGATTAAGCTTGAATTTGCAATCGGAAACGGATTATACTGCTCAAAAAAGGGCGATTTTGAGGTGACGGATGCGTTGGTGGCCGAGGTGAAGGCAAAAATGCAGGAGTACATCAACAAGGATTTGTATGTGATTAAACGCTCCATGCCGCTTGAGGAGGCAAATATTATCTTTAGCGAGCAGAAAATGGAGGATAAGGTAAACCTTTTTAAATACAGGGGCAGTTCGACGGTCAATGTCTACAATCTTGACGGCTATAAGGATTATTATTACGGCTACATGCTGCCGAGCACGGGATATGTGAAGCATTTTGATTTGCGCAAGTATGAGGACGGTTTTGTGCTGATTTTGCCGGAGAAGAAAAATCCGGAAGTTTTGGAAGAATTTAAACCGCTTCCAAAGCTGTTCCATGCGATGTCGATTGCGACGGACTGGGGCGAGAAGCTTGGCGTTGACACGGTAGCGGACTTAAACGACGAAATCCGCGCAGGCAGGTTTAATGAGCTTGTGCTGGTTCAGGAAGCGCTGCAGGAGCGGCGTATCAGTGAGATTGCGTCGGATATTGTGTCGAGGGGCGGCGTTAAATTTGTGATGATTGCCGGACCTTCCTCGTCGGGAAAAACGACGTTTTCGCATCGGCTTTCCGTTCAGCTAAAAACGCACGGACTTGTGCCGCACCCGATTGCCGTAGACGATTATTTCGTAAATAGGGAGAATACGCCGAGACAGCCAAACGGCGACTACGATTTTGAATGCCTTGAAGCGATTGACATGAAGCAGTTTAACGAGGATATGTTAAGGCTTCTTGCAGGCGAGCGCGTGGAGCTTCCGACGTTTAATTTTGTTACGGGAAAGCGGGAGTACAAGGGAAATTACAAGCAGCTTGGTTCTGATGACGTGCTTGTGATTGAGGGTATACACGGGCTCAATGATAAGATGTCTTATGCGCTCCCGGCAGAAAGTAAATATAAAATATATATCAGCGCGCTTACATCGCTCAATATTGATGAGCACAACCGGATTCCGACGACCGACGGAAGGCTGCTTCGGCGTATGGTGCGGGATGCGAGGACAAGAGGCGCCACGGCAAAGCGCACAATCCAAATGTGGCCTTCGGTGCGAAACGGTGAGGAGGAAAATATTTTCCCGGTTCAGGAGCGCGCGGACGCAATGTTCAATTCGGCATTGAGTTATGAGCTTGCAGTGT
>CAMWNY010000164.1 GCA_947175775.1 uncultured Lachnospiraceae bacterium
CTCTACCACTGTGAGAGTGCACAGAAGGCAGATGTGCAGTGTACGGGCTGGTTTTTGTTTGTAGATGTGGATTATTTTAAGGCAATTAATGATACTTTTGGGCATTCCACCGGGGATAAGGTGCTTTGTGGGATTGCGCAGAAGCTGCAGCGCACTTTTGGGGATGTTGGAAAGGTTGGGCGGCTTGGAGGGGATGAGTTTGCCGTTCTTGTCGAACAGATGCTTACGCCCCAAGAGATGAGACAGCGGTTGGAACAGTTTCAGAAAGATATTTCGGGTATGCTGCCTGACAGGACTGTGAGCTGCAGTGTCGGCGCCTGCCAATTTGTTTTTCCGCAGAATGTCAAGAACCTGCTTGAGGAGACGGACGCAGTCTTATACCAGGCAAAGGAGAATGGGCGGGCATGTTATGTGCTGAAGATATGCGAAGAGCAAAAAACGGAATGCCATTAGTTTGAGTGAAAGGGGATACAGCAGTATTATGAACATTGCAATCTGTGACGACGATCAAAATATCTGCGGATTTTTGGAAGAAAAAGTAAGGACCATCTATCAAAATGCGTTCATAAAAAGCTATTATGATGCGGATACGCTTTGGCGTACAGCAAAAAAGGAGCCAAAGCGGGCACCGGATATTCTGTTGCTCGACATTCAAATGAGTTGCATGGGTGGCATGGAGCTTGCACGGAAATTGCGCAGTATTGGATGGAAAACAATTTTGATATTTATTACGGCATATGCCGATTACGTGTTTGAAGCCTTTGATGTAGGCGCATTTCACTATTTGGTCAAGCCTGTTTCTGACAAAAAGCTTGCGGAGGTTCTTCACAAAGCAGAAGCTCTGCTTGCGCAGGAAAAACACGAAATGAAATATGCAGATACGGATTTTGATACAACTGATGCACGGCGCATTGCAGTCAAAAACGCAGGTGTACATACTTCCATAACGGTGTCCGACATTGTTTATGCGGAGGTCTTTAACCGCAAGGTAGTGCTGCATACGACGACGCAGAGCATTGAATATTACGGAAAACTTAAGGACCTTGAGGACGAGCTTGGCGCGGATTTTTACAGACCGCATCGCTCGTATCTTGTCAATTTAAAGTATGTCATAAAATATGACAGCAGTGTCATATTTTTACAGGGCGGTCAGGTGATGATGGCAAAGCGCAACTATGCAGGATTTGTAAAGGCGTACATGGCGTATATAAAGCGTACCGTTACCGGGACGGAGTAAACAGTGATAACGGATGTGCAAAGAACAGCATATCATAATTACTTCGTAATTATAATAAATTTATGTTTTACAACAAAAAAAATACTGTTCACAACAAATCGGTTCAGACGGGAAAACAGACCTCCGAAATACCTTACGGATACGGGTTTTATGATAAGTCCGTATTTTGCAAAAAAGAGGAAAAGGAGGAATGAGCCATGACCATAGGCGGTATTGGTGGAAACGGGGGCGCAAATGCAGGCTTTGGCACAGACGCTGTCAGCATGAACAGCCGCGGTACAGATGCTTATAGCAAGAGCCTGCAAAAGCAGATTATGGAGACGCAAAAGCAGCTTCAGGAACTCTCGGGTAATGAAGAGATGACCAGTGAGATGAAGATGAAAAAGCGCCAGGAGCTCCAAAAGCAGATTAGTGACTTGAATATGCAGCTTCGCCAGCATCAGATGGAAGAGCGGAGAAAGGCGCAGCAGGAAAAGCAGGAAAAACAGGCGCAGCGTAGGCCGCAGAAGGATAAAGACGATGAGGCGGATGGCTTGTCAAAGGGCAGTATGCGGGCGATGATTTCGGCGGAAGGTTCGTTAAAGCTGGCAAAGCAGCAGGGCAGTAAGGCAAATGAAATGCAAAACGGCGCCGACATTAAGCGTTCGGAAATCAAGCTTGACGGCGGCAGTTCCACGCGAACGGCGGGCGACAGTGCGGCAATCAGCAGCAAGTGGGACGACGTGGAGGATATGGAGCAGAAGGCAAAAGTGGCCACGGCATCGCAGATGTCACTTCTTGCAAAGGCGCAGGACGAAGTCAGCAAGGCAGGCGAAGCAGATACAAAGGCAGACAGGACGGATAAGACGGACGAGAGGGGCAATGCAAAAACACAGAAAGCGGACGACGTTTCGGGTGAAGCAGACGAAAACGGTGAGGCAGCAGAAGGCATACTGACGCAAGATGTGTTTGAGGCAAAAGAGCCGGTCATCACCATGACACAGATGCAGGAAGATTCGGTAGCACCTGCCCCTGCATTGGCAAATCAGACGGCGGCAGTTGGAAGTAACGTGGATGTGAGAATTTAAACCGCTTTTGCAGTCTTTTTGTGATTGTTTTAACAGAGGCGTTCTGCGCAGGCAGAACGCCCTTTGTCTGCACACGGGCTTGTGTATCTGTCTGAAAGATTCCATGCAACTGTCAGGCTTTCGTGCATTTTTAATCATCCGTGGTGCATTTTTAATACGGTTGCAAAACGGGGGGTGAAACAGGGTGTTTGTTCATTGCAAAATCGCCTGCGCGTGTGTATAATGGGAGATAACAGTATATAAGAAAAAACAAGGAGGAAAATTCCTCTGCTCCTACAGGAGTAGTCGCATTTTCCTTCGGAAAAACAAGGAGGAATTGCACAATGAATATCCCAAACAGTGAAAGGCTGGAATCCATTTACGGTGAAAACACAAAGAGCGCAGAGCGTTTTCGTGCACTTGCGGACAATTTCAAAAAAATTTATGGACATGATGAGGCGGCGTTTTTTACGTCACCGGGGCGTACGGAGATAATCGGAAACCATACCGACCACAACGGCGGAAGGGTGATTGCGGGCAGTATTGACCTTGATACGATTGGTGCGGCAGCAAAAAATGACAGCAGTGTCATACATATAACAAGTGAAGGGTATGCGGAAGAAATCGTGGTCGACATCACGAAATTGGACAATATTCCTAAGGTAGTCGGTACGTCATCTCTTGTTGCGGGCATGATGGAGGCGGCGAAAAAGTTCGGATTTGAGACGGGCGGCTTTGATGCGTATGTGTCGACAAACGTGATTGCGGCGGCAGGCGTCAGCTCTTCGGCGTCGTTTGAGATGCTGGTCTGCACGATTGTGAATCATTTGTTTAACGATGGAAAAATGAGCGTGTCGGATTACGCAAGGATTGGGCAGTATTCCGAGAACGTTTTTTGGAACAAGGCGTCGGGCATGATGGACCAAATGGCGTGCGCAGTCGGCGGTCCGGTATTGTTCAGTTTTGCAAACGGCAGCCAGCCGGAGTATGAACCGCTTGACTTTTCCTTCCAAAGCAAGGGATACCGCCTTGTCATTGTCAATACAGGTAAGGGACATGCGGATTTAAGTGACGAGTATTCGAGCATTCCAAACGAAATGAAGGCGGCGGCAAAGGTGATTGGCGCAGAGCGTCTTTGCGAGACGAATTTGGAGGCTCTTTTGGCAAACATAGACAAAATTCCAAACGACAGGGCGGTGTTGCGTGCAATCCATTTCTTCGAGGAGGACAGGCGCGTCGGCGAACTGGCGGACGCGATTGCACAGGACGATACGGCGAAAATCCTGCGCCTGATACAGGAGTCGGGTACGTCGTCATGGGAGCTTTTGCAGAACTGCTATTCGCTGCAGGACTGTGAGGAGCAGAAGATTACGCGTACCCTTGCGTTGACGCAGTTATTCTTAAATAAAATCGGCGACGGCGTTTGCCGTGTACATGGCGGGGGCTTTGCGGGCGTGATTGCGTGTTTGGTTCCGATTGCGGAAACGGATAATTATGTAAACTTTATTGCGGCGTATGTCGGAAGGGATAACGTTTATCCGATGAATATCCGGGCAGTCGGCGCAGTCAAAGTGTGAAAAGATTATTTAAAATTTCACACTAGAAGAACGCAGAGGACGTGTTCTTCATAAGAAAGAAATTTTCAAAAACAAGCGGTTAATTATTTACAGATGTAAACCGATATAAATTATGAAGAAGTTTTCCGACAGAAAAGACTGAAAACTGTAGAAGGAGGAACGGCGTGGGAGAACTGACACCCAGTGAGAACGAGTGGCTGATTATGGAGGTCTTGTGGGAGCATGACACTGCCATGACAGCGGCGGAGATTATCGATGCACTAAAGGGTACTTTGGACATAAACAAAAATACAATCCGCGTGATGATTAACAGGCTGCTTGGAAAAGACGTGATTGCCTATGATGTGGATTTGCATGATGCAAGGGTTTACCACTATTATCCGAAAAAGAGCAGAGAGGCGTGCTTAAGCCAAAAGAGCACGCGGTTTGTGAACAATTACTTTAAAGGGAACGCGTCGCTTGCGGTGGCAAGCTTTTTGCAGTCGGCAAAACTGTCAAAGGAGGAGCTGCAGGAACTCAAAAGCTTAGTGGAAACGCTTGAGGAGGAAAATCAGCACAATGGAAATTGAAAAAATTCTGACGGCACTTGGCAATACAGGATGGTTTGCTTCCATATACTGGCTTTCGAAATGTATGAAAACACTGCTTTGCGGGATATGCGTGATGTTGGTGCTTCTTATGGTACGTGGCATTTTACATAAAAAGAGTGCGGTTTTAAGCTCTTATCTTTGGCTGCTGCTTTTGCCCGCGGCATTTATGGGAATGAGCCGGTTGTTTTACCAAAAATATTTTGTGTATGTGACAGCGTATCTTGGCAAATATATCAAGGCGTGGTATGGTTATGTGTACTTTGGCGTGATGTTTTATCTTTTGGCAGTATTTATCGCAAGAAATGTTATGCTGCGAAAACGGCTGAAACAGATGCCTCAGATTTATGACACAAGTGTCATAAATGCATGTTCGCAAGGACTGGGAGGGCGGTATTTAAAGTGCGTGCGGATATACTGTTCTGACACGAATGAAAGCCCCTATTCGGGCGGCATGATAAAGCCCTATATCGTCGTACCGAAGGCGGCATGGGAGCGGCTTGACGAAAACAGCAGGAACGTGATATTAAGCCATGAGCTGACACATATCCGCTCGGGGCATATCGTGCTTCTTACCGTAATGAAGCTGCTTACGTTTCTGTGGTGGATTAATCCGCTTGTGTATGTCTGTCAGAGCTTATTGCGGGAGGATATTGAGCTTGCCTGCGACGAGTGTACGATTGCACAGACGGGTATTACGCGTCAGGGGTACGGATATGTGCTTCTTGGAATGATTGCGCGGTTTTGTTCCAATCAGAATATTGCAGTGGCATCCTTTACGGAAAAAGGCGATTTTCGCAGATTAAAGCGCAGAATTACATATATCGGTAAACGGCGCGCCGACAGTGCGGGGCTTTTGCGGCAGATGTGCGCTGGCGCGGCAGTGACAGCGGTGTTGTTGCTGGCAGCGTTTGTGCTGATTGGAGCGACTTCGTATCCACGCTATACTGTTCTTGACGAGATTTATGTGTATGGTGAGGATTTGGGGCTGATTGCCTGCGATACGCAGGAGGTGCGCGACGCCTTTTGGGTGGAGGGCAGGACGCTGCACGTTCAAAATGAGGCGTTTCAGCGGTTTGTGGAGCAGGAAGACGTTGCGGGAGAATATGTTTATGTTAGTTATGGCTCCGTGATGAAGCTTCCCGGAATGGGCGGCTGCGGCGAGGTTGTTATGGTGAATGTAGCGGACAGCACTGACATTTGGTATGTGTCGGCGGATACCATAGAAAACCATATGATGGAGACTCTTATAAAATGGTTATAAGGCGGACAACAGTTCCGCCTTCTCTTAAACGATATTCATTTACATTTGTAAATATTTGAAAGGAATGGAGGAGAAGTGATGAATATTTCTTTAAACAGCCGCTCGGTGTTATTCCAGCATGGCAATAAACTAAAGAGCACGGAGGAGAAAGAGGAGCGGCAGCAAAAGGCGCAGTCGCAGATTGATTTTTTTGAAAATCAGAAAGCAAACCTCAAGAACATGAAGTGCGAGACCCTCGAGGAAATCAGCCAAAAACTTGAGCTGTTTAACAATTATGACGCACAGATTGCGACGGTAAAACAGCAGTATAATCAGGAACAGATGATGCACACGATGGATGAGGCAAGGGAGCTTGGCGAGAAGATTGCAGAGGCAAAGGAAAAGCTCGAGCCAAAGACACCCGAAGAGAGAAAACGCGACAAAATCGAGGAAGCGCTCGGTACAAAGGACGAGGGCGGCATGATGGAAGAGCTGCTTGACGAAACAATGGAAAAAATAATTTTACTTGAAGAGGAGATGACCGAGGA
>CAMWNY010000165.1 GCA_947175775.1 uncultured Lachnospiraceae bacterium
CAAAAGAGAAGGATAGCATGCGTCATTATTTACATATTTCAGACCGACATCGACGCTGCCTTTGTTGTCATTGTTTAAAACGACAAGATTATAACCGCACATTTGAAAAACGGGACCAAGTAAATCAAAGTGAATCGGCGACATCTGCGGACAAAGAATGGTGTAATTCTTTCGCATCTCTTTCGTGAAGATTACGCGGTTCAGTTTGCTTGATTGAATGGTACGTTTTTGATTTCTCTGTTCCCGTACACGAATAGCGGAAAGCAGAGAGCGGATACGGATTCGTGCGGCGCCGAGATTGTTGACCTCGTCTATTTTTAAACAGGTATAAATCTTTCCAGAGCCGGAAAGAATGTCATTCACCTGATCTGTGGTAACTGCATCAAGACCGCATCCAAAGGAGTTAAGCTGTATCAGGTCAAGATCATCCCTTGTCTTTACATAGCTTGCAGCCGCATAAAGCCTTGAATGGTACATCCATTGGTCGGAGACAATCAGTGGACGCTCCGGTTTGGCAAGATGCGATACGGAGTCTTCCGTAAGCACGGCAATCCCATAGGAATTAATTAATTCGGGAATGCCATGATTGATTTCCGGATCAATATGATAAGGTCTGCCTGCAAGGACAATGCCGCGTGCCTTGTTTTTTTCAAGATAGGCGATGACTTCCTCGCCCTTTTTATACATATCCTGTCTGACGTTATCGAGTTCCTGCCATGCCGCGTAAACGGCTTCCTTTAATTCATCGGCAGGAATTTCGGGAAATTGTTCTGCAAGCGATTGCAGAATCAGTTTTGGCTCTTTGAAGGACATAAACGGATTTTTAAAGAGAACTTCACCGCGACCGATTGCTTCCACATTGTTCTTGATATTTTCAGAGTAGGATGTGACAATCGGACAATTATAATGGTTGTTTGCATCGTCAAATTCGTTTCGCTCATAAAACAGGGAAGGGTAGAAGATAAAGTCTACACCCTGTTTGATTAACCACTCAATATGACCATGTGCAAGCTTTGCGGGATAGCACTCGGACTCGCTTGGAATGGATTCAATGCCCATTTCATAAATTTTTCTGTTTGAAACAGGAGAAAGTACCACCTGATATTTTAAGGCTGTAAAAAATGTAAACCAAAACGGATAATTCTCATACATATTTAACACTCTCGGAATACCGACACTGCCGCGAACGGCTTCTGATTCGGGGAGCGGCTCATAAGAGAACAGACGTTTGAGTTTGTATTCAAATAAATTCGGAACACTGCTTTGTGTTTTTGCTTTGCCAAGACCACGCTCACAGCGGTTACCGGATATGTAGCTTCTGCCGTCCGAAAATTTGTTTACAGTCAGGCGGCAGGCGTTAGTACAGCCCTGACATTTTACGAGTGAGGTAGTGAACTTCAGTTCGTTAATCTGTTCAATGGAAAGCATGGCAGTGGCTGCGTCAGGGGCAGCCTGATAACGCTCCCTTGCGATGAGTGCAGCGCCAAAGGCACCCATAATTCCGGCAATGTCAGGTCGTACCACTTCACAGTCTGCAATTTTCTCAAAGCTTCTAAGCACGGCATCATTATAGAAGGTACCGCCCTGAACAACGATGTGTTTTCCAAGCTCGCTTGCGTCAGAGACTTTGATTACCTTAAACAATGCGTTTTTAATAACGGAGTATGCAAGACCTGCGGAGATATCGGAGACCTCTGCGCCTTCTTTTTGCGCCTGTTTTACTTTAGAATTCATAAATACGGTACAGCGTGTGCCTAAATCAATCGGATGTTTGGCAAAAAGCGCGGCTTTTGCAAAATCTTCAACGCTGTAATTTAACGATTTCGCAAAGGTTTCGATAAAAGAACCGCATCCTGATGAGCATGCTTCGTTAAGCTGTACGGAATCAACCGTCTGGTTTTTGATTTTAATACACTTCATGTCCTGTCCGCCGATGTCGATAATGCAGTCAACGTCAGGATTAAAAAAGGCAGCAGCGTAATAGTGTGCGACTGTTTCCACTTCGCCCTCATCAAGCATAAATGCCGCCTTAAACAAAGCTTCCCCATAGCCTGTAGAGCAGGAACGCACAATTTCGGCATCGGATGGAAGCAGTCTGTAAATTTCCTGAATAGACGAAATTGCCGTGTTTAACGGACTGCCGTTGTTGCTGCTGTAAAAAGAATACAGCAGTGTACCGTCCTCTGCGACCACTGCAATTTTTGTGGTGGTACTTCCGGCATCAATACCCAAAAAGCATTTGCCGTGATAATTTTCCAGCTTTGCGTTTTTTACATGGTGGGAACCGTGACGCTTGCAAAAGCTGTCGTAATCATTTTCATTTACAAACAAAGGCTCCATGCGTGCAACCTCAAATTCCATTTTGATGTCGGAGGAAAGTTTATTTACCATTTCCGACATTGAAAAGGAAACATTTTCCTTGGCGTTGAGTGCAGAACCGATTGCCGCAAAAAGATGGGAATCTGCGGTGTCTATAATATGTTCGTCATCCAACTTAAGCGTACGGATAAAAGCTGCTTTTAATTCCGAGAGAAAGTGGAGCGGTCCTCCTAAGAACGCAACATGTCCGCGAATCGGCTTACCGCATGCAAGACCACTAATGGTCTGATTGACAACAGCCTGAAAAATGGAAGCTGACAAATCTTCCTTTGTTGCCCCTTCATTAATTAATGGCTGTATATCTGTTTTTGCAAATACGCCGCAGCGTGCTGCAATTGTGTATAAAGAATGATAGTTTTTGGCATATTCATTTAATCCCGCAGCATCTGTCTGAATCAGGGACGCCATTTGATCGATAAAAGAACCTGTACCGCCGGCACAGATACCGTTCATTCGCTGTTCGACATTACCGCCTTCAAAATAAATAATTTTAGCATCTTCGCCGCCAAGCTCAATCGCGACATCTGTCTTTGGCGCAAGCTCCAAAAGCGCAGTTGAAACCGCGATTACTTCCTGCACAAAGGGTACGCCCAAATGATTTGCAAGCGTAAGACCTCCCGAACCTGTAATCATAGGACGAAGCTTTATATTTCCAAGTTTTTTGTACGCATCCTGCAAAAGAGAGGAAAGCGTTTCACGTATATTCGCATAGTGTCTTTGATAATCAGAGAACAACAATTTGTGTTCCGCATCTAAAATTGCGACCTTGACAGTTGTTGAACCAATATCAATTCCAAGTGTATAGGATTTTTTACTCATGATAACCCCCATCAACAATATAAACACCGGCCGACTGGTCCGACCGTTTAAACATACATTTGTCATTATACGACAGCAAATCCAAAAAGGCAACATATAAAGTTTATGCATTTTTGGAATTTATGGAAATTTTATCCGCTGAAGTCTTTGTTCGTAAATTTTATGAAAACTTTTAGGGAAATATTAATAAAAAATAAAAAAGATTTTGCGCTGTGCAAGATTGGTTTACATTTTGCGTTATGAATGCTATACTTGAAAAGCGAACGCAAAATTTTGCGTGATAATGGAAAGGAGTATGGTCAGAAACATGAATTTTTTAAATAAGCTTGAACGTAAAATTGGAAAATATGCGATACCAAATCTTTCAAAATATTTGATTTTTGGATATATATTGGGGTATTTGATTCAATATATTAATCCAAATCTGTTGAATGTGATTTCATTGAATCCATATCTGATTCTTCATGGGCAGGTTTGGCGGCTGGTTACGTGGATTATTATTCCGCCTAGTGGATTCAGCATTCTATGGACGGTTGTCATGCTGTATTTTTACTATTCAGTGGGAAACGATTTGGAGCGGACATGGGGGACATTTTACTACAATGTCTATCTGTTTATGGGAATGTTGTTTACCGCAATCGGAAGTTTTTTGGTGATGGGCTTAAGTTATATTCCGTCGCTTGAAATCAATGAAGCGATGAAATATTTTGGAGAGGCATCGTATTTTAACATCGTGTCTTCTTACTTTAGTACTTATTATGTAAATATGTCGATTTTCTTAGGGTTTGCAATGACCTTTCCGGAGGCACGCGTGCTTTTAATGTTTGTTATACCGATTAAGGTGAAGTGGCTGGGGATTGCGTATGCGGTTATGCTGCTTGCCGACATGTTCCGGACCGATTTGGTTGGAAAGATTGTGATTGCTGCATCGCTCTTAAATTTCGTGGTATTTTTCCTGATGACAAGAAGCGGTATCCGGCGGATGTCTCCGCGCGAGGTAAAGCGCAGGTACGATTTTAATAAGGAAGTAAAGAAAGCGCGTCCGATGTCGGTAGCAAAGCACAAGTGTGCAGTCTGTGGGAAAAACAGCGAAGACAATCCGGATGCGGAGTTCCGTTTTTGCTCAAAATGCAATGGAAATTATGAATATTGTCAGGATCACCTTTTTACCCATACACATGTTCAGTGATGCGGTAATAAAACTGATAAAGCAAAGCAGGGGATGTATGGAGGATTGATATGGAACAGAATCAACAGGCGTTTATAGCGGGTTTGGAGCAGCTCAAGGAAACGGCGCGCCTGCAAGGGAATATGCTTACGGGTGAACAGATTGACGAAGAGTTTGGGAAATGGCAGCTGAATGAGCAGCAGCTTGCCCTGATTCATGATTATCTGAATAAAAATAATATTGGAATTGATTCCCCAAAAGATGTGCAGGAGAATCTTTCGGGGGAAGATGTCAATTTTTTGGAATTGTACCTAAGTGAACTGGAGGAGCTGCCAAATGTGACGGACGGGGAAAAACGTGCCGTGATGATGTCGGCGCTTGCGCAGGACAAGGATGCACAGGCAAAGCTGGTAGAAATTTATCTTCCGGATGTTGTTGCAGTATCAAAGCTTTATGCTGGACAGGGTGTTTTGGTGGAGGATTTAATCGGTGAGGGAAACGTAGCCTTATCCATGGGTGTAACGATGCTTGAATGTGTCGAGAGCATCGATGAGGTGGAGGGATTTCTCATAAAAATGATTATGGATGCAATGGAAGAAGCAGTCGGAGACGATTCTGACAACCGTGAGATTGGTGAAACGGTGCTGAACAAAGTGAATGAAGTAAACGATAAGGCAAAAGAGCTTTATGAGAATCTGCTTCGGAAGGTCAGTGCAAAAGAAGTTGCGGATGAGCTGGGACTGACCGAGGATACGGTCAATGAGGCAGTGAAGCTTTCTGCGGACCACATTGATTATATTGAAGGAAAAGAGTGAATACATGGAGACGTTAGTGCAGAATGATGATTTTAAATATGTAATTCAGGATACGGGCAGTGTATATTTTGGCAGGGAGCTGAGCTATACTGAAATGATGGCAAGAGACGATGTGCCATTTAAATTCAAAGCAATCATTAACGGGCATATTGCCAAGGATACCGATTTAGATTTAAAAATATCAATGCATTTATTGGAAATGGACACGCAGTCGTTTACGTACCGTATTTTTGAACAGTTAAAACTGGCGGTAAGAGTCTGCTATAAAACGCGCAAGCGCAGTATTACCGGCAGACAAACGGATAGATGGGTGCATAAGGTGTGTCCTGTGAAACAGTTTTGCGCGCAATACAGGGACAAAGTGAAAGCGCATCAGGCGGTGATTGAGGAAATTTCCATTTCAAAGCTTGCATTGATGGTAATCAATATCTAAGAAAAGAGAGGTTCTCGCAGACAGCGAAAGGAGCATGGTTATAAAGATGAATAAAATAGAGGAGCTTACGGCATATGAGATACTTGAGAAAAGGGAAATCAGTGATATTGGTTCCATGAGTTATCTTTTAAGACATAAAAAAACGGGGGCGAGAATTGCGCTTTTGAGTAACGACGATGAAAACAAAGTGTTTTATATCGGATTTCGGACACCGCCCACAGATTCTACGGGCGTTCCGCATATCATAGAGCACACGGTTCTTTGCGGTTCGAAGGATTTTCCGGTTAAGGACCCGTTTGTGGAGCTTGTAAAAGGCTCACTCAACACCTTTTTAAATGCCATGACATACAGCGACAAAACACTCTATCCGGTGGCAAGCTGCAATGATAAGGATTTTCAAAATCTGATGCATGTCTATTTGGACGCTGTGTTTTATCCAAATATTTACAAAGAAGAAAAAATTTTTCGGCAGGAAGGCTGGCATTACGAAATGGAGGATGCCGATGCGCCGCTTACGATAAACGGCGTGGTCTACAATGAGATGAAGGGGGCATTTTCCGCGCCTGACGAAATCAATGACAGGGAG
>CAMWNY010000166.1 GCA_947175775.1 uncultured Lachnospiraceae bacterium
CAAATATCCTTTCACAGGCAGGTCAGTCTATGCTTGCACAGGCGAACCAGTCAAATCAGGGCGTACTTTCAATCTTAGGATAAGATTTTCTTAGGATAAGATTTTCTTAGGATAAGATTTTCTTAGGATAAAGTAAAATAATAAAGGGCAGGCGAAAGGATTTGCCTGCGACAAAAACAAGGAGGTAGCAGTATGGTAGTACAGCATAACTTACAGGCAATGAATTCTAACAGAATGTTAGGAATCACACAGGGAACACTCTCAAAGTCGACAGAAAAGCTTTCTTCAGGTTACAAGGTAAACCGTGCGGCAGACGACGCGGCAGGTCTTGCAATTTCTGAGAAGATGAGAAAGCAGATCAGAGGCTTAACGCAGGCGTCTGCAAACGCTGAGGACGGTATCAGCGCAGTACAGACGGCAGAAGGCGCTCTGACAGAAGTTCATGACATGCTTCAGAGAATGAATGAGCTTGCAGTACAGGCAGCAAACGGAACAAATGCGTCAACAGACCGTGCATTCATCCAGGACGAAATCGATCAGCTTTCACAGGAAATCGACCGTGTAGCTGAGACGACAAAGTTCAATGAGACATATCTGTTAAAGGGAAATCCGCATGGCGTGAAAGAGTATTCGTTCAAATATGGTAAAGCAACGAAGGATAAGGCAGCTACTGTCACATTTGGTACAGATGCAGCAACAAAGATTACAGGTTTTGCGTTTGACGCAGCAACACCGACAACCTATCAGAATGCTTTGGCAAAGGCAGTTCGGGATCAGGGTGTGACTGTTTCCATGACAAATGGAAACGCAGTTTTGAAACTGAACGGAAGCGATGCAAATGCGACTTTCAAGATTCAGACAACCGGTACTGCGGGCAACACATTTGATATTGTAAATACAGATGGCACAAAGATTGCATCAGTAACAATTGATAAAACGAAACTGACAGAAGGCATGTCCGAGATTATAACGGCGGAAAAGGCGACGGCAGCAGAGAGCAAGTCTGAGATTTTCGCACTCTATGACAAGGATGGCAATAAGATTTCAGGTAATGCGTTGAATGATTACTTCACTGCAGATTCAACAGGCGCTGTAAAAGCAAGGGCAGAGGCTCCTTCTGTATATGATGCTTTGGGCAAGAAGTTAACGCTCAGCGATTACACGACGGGTGATTATGCAAATGTAATTGCAGCATCTAAGGATCAGACAGCTGCATTGAAGATGAGCTTCCATGTAGGCGCTGACGGAACACTCAACAACAAGATTAACATCAGCATTGCAGCAATGAGCGCAAAGGGTCTTGGTGTTAATGGTATCCGGGTTGACGGAACAAACGGAAACAATGCAACAGCAGCAATTGATACAATCAGTGCAGCTGTAAAGAAGGTTTCTACACAGCGTTCTGCTCTTGGTGCAGTTCAGAACCGCTTAGAGCACACGATTAACAACTTGGATAACATTGCTGAGAATACAACAGCAGCAGAGAGCCAGATTCGTGATACGGATATGGCAAACGAGATGGTAAAATACTCGAATGCAAATATCCTTTCACAGGCAGGTCAGTCTATGCTCGCACAGGCGAACCAGTCAAATCAGGGTGTACTCGCAATCTTAGGATAGGATTTTTTTAGGATAAGATTTTCTTAGGATAAGATTTTCCTGAATATAATAAAACAGGGACTCCGCTTCGGGGTCCCTGTTTTGCTGTCACTTTTTCTTATCCGGTATAAACATAAAAACCTGCTTTTGTTCCTCGGGCACTTCGCTAATCATTAAATCCAGTTCCATTGATTCCTTGCAGGCGATAAGCTTATCAATCACCTGCGGCGTCGTAACCGCTTCCTCATTCATAATTGCATTAATCCGGTAATATGTCAAAAGCTGAAGGTTTTCCAAATACTTGTACATTGGAAGTTCCGCAATCTGCTGACAGAGCGACATTACATTTTCTAATTTTACATGAAGCTTTTCAACGTCAATGGAAATATCGTCAAGCTGCGCAATCATGCGCTCTTTTTGTGTGGCAATGGCATAAACAAAATCCGCATCGGGTCTGCGTTCGTCAGATACATCATTCAAAAGCCTGTCAAAGCTGTCAATCTTGTCCAATATTTTCAGCATTTTCCGATATGCGATGCACAAATTATTTAATAAACGTTCATATGTTGTTCTGTAATCCATTCTAATCTCCCCTTTACATACATTTTTGGGTTTCTCTATATGTATATCGGAAGAATTGTCGAAAGAGTTTACATAAATGGCACAATTCGACTATCGGATTGCTGTAAATTTATAATTCAATACCGCGCATTTCGGTAATACGCCGGAGTACGGCAGGCTGCATGGCATACAAAAATAATTGCAGGCTTGCTTCATAATCTTTCACAAGCTTTGCATCCTCGCGTGTTGCCAGCATACGGTAGTTTTTGTCGATATATACGATTTCGTCGCTGAAATCAAGGGGATAATTAAAATCCTTAATACCGAGAATGGATTTACATCGTATAATTGTTACGGCATTTTTTCCGGGGAGCTGTAAAAACTGAATGTCCGGGTTAATCTGCCGGATGACCTGCTCCAAAAACGGATCGTCGTCTTCCATATAGACTGCCTCATGTTCTTCAAAAAAGTTCACAAAACCTAATCCGCTCTCGTCATTTTCTAAAATGCGGCTTGCCGGCGCCATGCCGCGCAGACCGTAAACGGCATCGTTCATTGCCGCAAGGTCTGACTGAGCCATATTGTGTGCCTGTCCCATGCGGTGAAGATAAAACGATTCGAAAATAGAGCGCAAAAGTACAATGCTCATTTTCATGCATTTTTCCGGATGCGTGTACTTCATAAAAAAGTTTAGGCAGTTGCGCGTTAAATAGTAATTTACCTTGGTGTTGTCGCAC
Source organism: uncultured Lachnospiraceae bacterium (assembly GCA_947175775.1). Taxonomy (GTDB): domain Bacteria; phylum Bacillota; class Clostridia; order Lachnospirales; family Lachnospiraceae; genus COE1. Next base: position 2,898 of record CAMWNY010000166.1, read on the forward strand.
CGGCGCATCGGATTTGCGGAATGGTACATTTTGGCGTCTGAGAGCACAGCGACTTCAAAGCCTGCCTGCTTCATCAAAAATCCCCATTCCATGTCGTCCCAGTACAGAAAATTGTCGTCAGGCATCAAACCGACCGTCCGGACTGCGGCGGCAGAAACCATCATCGCACATGCGCTGACTGCATCGCAGTAGACTTCGCTTGGAAGGTCAGGGCTGTCAGCACAATCAGCATACAGTGTGTTCGCACGAAAGTTTTTAAAATCAATCGAAATTCCGAACTGCTGTATGTAATGCGGCATATGCCTGTGATATACCTTTGCACCCGTCATTCCGACATGCGGATGGGACTGCATAAAGCGCATCATAATGTGCAGCGCTGCCGGTTCTACTGTCACGGCTTCGCCAAGACAGCAGATATATTCGCATCCTGTGTCAAGCGCCTGCCGGATGCCGATATTTAGACCGCCGCAGCTGCCTAAGTCTTCATTGCAGCAGGTCAGGCTGATTTGGCTGCCGAAGCGTTCCTTTATAACAGAAACGGAATTATCGGAGGATGCCATATCAACAACAAAAATTTGGACAGACTGAAGGTCCGAGTTGAAAACCGAAGAAATACATTCCAGCGTTTTATATCCCATATTGTGATTTGAAATAACAATTCCAAGCGGCATAATTGTCCTCCATTCGAAATATTTGTTCATGATATTTTATTATATCATTTTAAATTGAATAAAAACAGCAAAAAATTTAATAAATTTTCAATAAATAGTGTGTTGAGTTATTATGTAAAGACCGATATATTAAATAAGGGCATCATGTTAAGTAATTGAGTAAGTAAGGATGGGAATTATTATGAAATTCAGTTTATGTATGATTGTGAAAAATGAGGCGTCAATTTTAAAGGATTGTTTGGATTCCTTAAAAGATATTATGGATGAAATCATTATTGTCGACACCGGATCAACGGATGATACGAAAAAAGTTGCTGAAAGCTACACGCCGTATGTTTACGACTACGAGTGGCATGACGATTTTGCCGCGGCGCGAAACTTTGCATTTTCAAAGGCGACGGGCGATTATATTTATTCGGCGGATGCGGACGAGGTGCTCGATGAGGAAAACCGCACAAAGCTTAAAGCGCTGAAACGTGTCATTCTTCCTGAGGTAGAAATTGTACAAATGATTTATGTGACTGAGCAGATTAATCACCCGACAGAGAATTTTGCACGCGATATGCGTCCGAAGCTTTTTAAGCGTCTGCGTGGGTTTACGTGGATTGAGCCGATTCATGAGACAATCAATACATCGCCCGTAGTCTATGACAGTGATATTGAAATTATCCACCGGCCGCAAGGCAGCCACAGCAGCAGGGATTTTGGTGTATTTGAACGGGTGATTGAGGAAAAAAGTTATCTTTCGGACAGGCTGCTTGGCATGTATTTGCGGGAGCTGTACAAGGCGGGAACAGAGAAAGATTTGGAAAGTGCGCGTGCATTTCTTGAGAAATCTTTAATAGAGAGACGGGAAAAACAAAATGAGCTTTTATGCCGTCAAATCATAGCCGTGCTGTTAAAAATCTATCGGCAGATTGATGATCCTGTAAACATGTTAAAAGTGTCTTTGAGCAGTGAGGCGACTGTGCCCTCTGCGGAGATGTGTATGGAGCTTGGATACTTTTTCATGAAAAAGAGTGATTTCGGGGAAGCGGCGGAGTGGTTTAACCGGGCGGCTTTTCACTGCGAGAGTGAGATTGACATTGCAAGCAGCGGGACATCCGCGCTTATGGCGCTTGCTCTCAGCTACAGAGGGCTTGCCAAATCGCCGAAGCTGCGGGCGCTGCCTCAAAAAGAGTATGAACTTGAGCACACAAGGCTTACGAAAAAGGCAGCGGAATATGAACTTATGGCAAGGAGCTGGAAGCCTGCCGAACTGGAGTTGAATACGCAATAAAAAATGCAGGTTGTAAAGCCTGCATTTTTCAATCTGTACTTATGTATATGTATTAAATAACATTCCCGTATAGATGCTTGTCATATAAGGGTTAATGTAGTTTGTGAACGGGTTGGGGTAAGCGCAAATGCGTCTGTCGATATACTCCATCGGGTCAAGGGAGATGGAAGTAAGTTTACGCATGATATGGTTTCCGAATCCCTTCAATGCGTCAGTGTCCACGATGTTTTCCGGCTGTTCGTAATCAAGGCTTGCATCTTCATTTACTTTGATACCGTATTTTTCAAGGTTTTCCCGATGCACGTCAAGAAATTTTGTCATATCCTTGGCAAGGAGCCTTGTGAGCGAGAGGTCATCTGTCTTGCCCTTCTCATCCGGAATATCAGTGAGCACGCCGTCCAAAAAGTGATTGTAACCATCCACAAATGTCTCAATATTATGCGAGAGGGATTCTGCGTCGGCATACAATCCGATGTCTGCAGCGCCCATACCGTTCTCAGGGTGCAGCGTTACGCGGTAAGCGCCGTGTACGCTAAACGTATTTGAATAAGAAGATTCTTCACTGCCATTGATGCTGTAGATTGCGTTGGATGCTTCTTTGACGTTGTCATTCAGCCCCAAATAGTCTACGACACCGTTCCGGTAACTGGTCTTATCATCATTGACAGAGAAATGTCTTGCGTTTTGGAATGGAAGACCGTAAGCATCAGAGGTAAGCTCCAGTGCGGAACGTCCATCCTCTTCGATAACTTTGGCGGAAACACCGATGTCAGAACTGTTAATCAGGCGTGAAAGCTTGCTTTGCAGTTCTTTGTTGGTTTCCCCTTCGTTGATGTTAAATTGCAGCTCATAGTGCAGCTTGTTCGTGAGAATATCAAACGAGTAGCTGTCGGGTTTAAGCGATGTTACCTGGCTGGCATTCAGAAAATTTCCTGTGTTAATCTGTGGCGATGCAAAACTCTCAACCTCAAGTGCGAAGTTTGAGGGAACTTCCTCCTCCGCTTCTTCCGGTACGTATTCTACCGTTGCAAGATCTTCGTTGTCGCTGTATGCTGTTTTCATGGCAAACAAATCATTGTCATCGCCGCTCAGCGAGTTGATGGTCTGCTTTAAACTCTGAGCGCTTTCCTTTAAATGCACCGCAAATGCGATGGACTTTGGCGTAGGCTCATTCAGGTAAAGCGGAGCAAAACGGTTTTTCCATTGAATTGCGCTGTATACATTCTGCAGCTCGCTCTGATCATGCGTATCATACCGAGAACTGCGCTTGGTTAATTTTCGGTTGATGCTGTCATAATCGCGTCTGCGGTAAGT
>CAMWNY010000167.1 GCA_947175775.1 uncultured Lachnospiraceae bacterium
GTATACTCTTTGTTTCATCATTTTCCAAATCCTCCTTTATTGTTCCTTTTTTCTATAAAATGCACTGCTTGCCGTCAGTCCCGCAATCAGTTCTTTCTGCATGACCTTTTTGCACGTCGGTTCGTATGTCAAAATGTGGCTAATCACGTTTTTTGCACGTGTGTCCTTCTCCATGTCAATCGCATGGTCGTAGCGGATAAACATCTGACCAATCTTTTCCTTAATCAGACTGTCACTGTCCGCATTGAGAAACTGATTCGCCATCGACAACGGCTTTTTTGCCGACTTTGAAAGGGACAGAAAATAACCTATAAGCTGCCCAACCGCATAATAATACTCGCTGTCCGAAAACGTCCAATCCTCCTTTGCCATATCAATATGTTCCCGAAAATCTTCCTGTATCGTTTCCATAAGTTCCTCCTTTTCCTTATTTCCATTAAAATAATCTTCCAGCGAAAGCAATAAATTTAACTGCACTCCTGCACGCAGCAGATAACCGTGTGCAATTTTATTCTTAATCAGCTTCAGTCCCATTTCCTGTATCACTTGTCTGATATGATACTGTGGCGCTTTATATAACCATGTAAAGATTCTGTTGCGATACGTAAGCAAACAGTATTTCAATCCTCCGTCCATTTGCGGCAAATCCATAGGATCCGTAAAATAATTAAAGCTTAGGAATTTATCAAAAAACACCTCGTCTATCACTGCTGCCAACTGCACCGTCTCAGTGCACGCACCATACAACGGCTCATCGTTCATTCCCTTTAGAATTTCCTTAAAATAAAATGTTTTCGACAAATTCCGGCTGAGTGCAATCACTACGTCACTGTCCACGATTTCAACTTCTTTGCCCTTTTTAATCCTCAGATACAAACCGTCTTTTATGTTTGGAATATCCCTGCTTTTATCCGGTATTGCGGTGATGTTTTCGTTTTCAAAATCAACATACACATTCACATTCCCTTTGCAGGCATGTCCCCACAGATAGTCGAAAAACCTGCTTTGCAGCATGACCTGTTCCATATTGAGCAGATACGGCGCCGGTGTTTTGCGGTTTTTGTTTTCCAAAAACGGCTTTTTTGCATTCAGTCCCATATTGTTGCTCGGCATTCCAAAAATCGTGCCGCCAGCCGTTACGTTGTAGTCATTGTTGTTATAAATGTTGGGAATGACGTATCGTTTATTTTCTTTTTCATACAGTTCTTTTGTCTTCTTTTCGTCGTCATATACAAAAAACAATTTCAGATAGTCCTTTCCCGAATAGTCAATAGTCAGCAGTTCGGGATTTTTGAGCCATGCTTTTATCCATTCCCATATTTTATCCAAGGTCTTTCGGTCAGGTTCGCCAAGTTCCGCCACTGCCTGTTGATACATTTTTTTTGCTGCCGGTTTTGTATATTTGATTTCAGGCGCAAAAAGCGTTTTATAATAACCGTCAACGACACTGCTTGTCAGTTTTTTCTCAGCAATACTGTCCTTTTTTATAAAGAATGCATACATTTGATTGGAATGAATAACTTTTTTTGTGTCAATCGGCTTGTTCATTTCAATCAACTTGCTGTTATAATCCAAATATCGAATATAAGGATAGCGCCCGTCCGTTTTGCCTTGTAATTCCCCGCTCTTTTTATCAAATTTGATTTCTAACGGTGTTTCACATTGGAAATCCTTATCCATATTGATAAGTACGTATGTTCCATCTTTTGGAATGTAATTATCGACCAAAAGCTTTGTTCTGCGCTCCAGCTCCGTACATGTTTCGTCGGTCTCCTGCGACCGCTGGCGGTCTGCCTGCGCATTTAACATCTTGTCAAATACTGCTATTGCATCATATAACACAGTATCCCTCCATTCTTATAACCATTTTCCTTGTAAAATCCGTAAATTTAAGACTCCTTTTATAGCATCGTTTCGTTATTTAAACAAACCGGTACCCTAAAAATCCAAGCCCGCGGGCACCCATCGTGCCCATTCCGTTTGCCAAAGCAAAATACATCACTTTTTGCGCATTTTCATCGTCTGATACCTGCATTGACAGCTTATCGCCCAACAGCGTTATCCCCTTGTAACAAACGCCTACCGCACATTTGCTTTTAAGTTCCAGTTGATGATAAAGCGTGGTGTTTTCTGCTATTTTATCGCCGGTATATTCTTCGTACTGATGACACAGGCTCGACGTAAGTTCTCTCTCAAAATCCTCAAAAGACATGCAGTCGCGCCAGTAACCTTTGTCATTTTTTAACACTACCGGAGTTAGGGAATATACGGACGCAATCGGTTTCTGCGGTATCTGCTTCACGGTTCTTGTAAGACCTTTTATGACATCTGTTCTGTAATCGGCAAGCCCGTCCATCAGATAAGACAACAGTTCTTTGTCTACCGTGCGGATACGGAATTGGTAAATTTGGTCATGTTTATAAGCTTTCATACCTTTTTCTATTTCGATTGGGAGATCGAAATTATAACCCTTAAGTGATTTTCGCTGATGGAATTCATTGAACTGTTCATTCTGTGCCAAATAACCGTCGATGAATTTATTTAATTCTGCATAAATCAATGGAATCGGAATATCTCTCAGTATGTAGATACGGCATATCATTTCATATATATTCATAATTTCCTCCGCTTTTGCTTTGTTTGGTACTTATTTTCGCTTTATTATTTATGATTTTACACCTTGAGCAAAAAATCAAGGCGAAATTTTATAAAAAATAATTAATTACTTGAATAATTTCTATATTGTAAAAAAATAAAGAATGTATTAATTACTATTTCAATACATAAATGTTTGTATCTAATAATTCATTCTCTATTTCAATAATTCTATTGTACACTATTTCCGCTGTCTTCGCAAATGATACTTTTGTATTGCCAAGCTGCTGCCGCTTTCACTTATCCCTATAATGAGAGCCACATTGAACAATCTTTATCATATCATCTTCTATCCGGTAAACAATACGATTTGCCTCGTCTATTCTCCGGCTCCAATAATATGCAAATCACCACTCAGCCTTTCCGGCTTTCCTATCCCTTCATATCCATTCCGTTCAATATCCTTCAATAACTGAAGAATACGTTTTAATGTCTTTTTATCCTGTTTTGTCCAATATTCAAAATCCTCCCACGCAGCGTCTGACCACGACTTAACCATCAATATCCACCTCTTACTTTTCAAATATGTCCATTTGCTTCATTACTTAATTATAATACATCTAATAAAAAAACTTGTCAATAATAAACTTAATAAACTTATTATTTGAAATTAATATACATATTAAATAAAGAATGAACTTATTATTATTTCAATACATCTCATGCTTCTATTAATTAATACATTCATTCTTTATTTTGATAATCCTATTGTACACTGTTTCCACTGTTTTTGCAAATAATACTTTTCTATTGCCAAGCTGCTGCCGCTTTCACTTATCCCTATAATGAGAGCCACATTGAACAATCTTTATCATATCATCTTCTATCCGGTAAACAATACGATTTGCCTCGTCTATTCTCCGGCTCCAATAATATGCAAATCACCACTCAGCCTTTCCGGCTTTCCTATCCCTTCATATCCATTCCGTTCAATATCCTTCAATAACTGAAGAATACGTTTTAATGTCTTTTTATCCTGTTTTGTCCAATATTCAAAATCCTCCCACGCAGCATCTGACCACGACTTAATCATCAGCGTCCACCTCGTGTACCGTACCGCCTGTAGCCTCCATTTGCGCTACAGACTCTCTAAGTCTAGTCATATTTTCCTGCGAATAGAACGGGTCGACAGATACTTCAAACGGTATCCGTTTTTCTCGTCCCAGTTTTTTTAGATAAATATTAATAGCCGTAGATAAAGACATTCCAATATCCGCACAAGCCTGTTCTGCCTTCTTCTTTACATCGTCCTCTATGCGCAAGCTGATTTGAGCCATCACATCACCTCTTCCTTTATAGTATTATTAGTATACTCTATATCAAAGCATTTGTAAAGCATTTTGCTATAGAATGTATGTTCCAACTATACCCTTATTCCCTCTTAATATCTTGTCGTAAATTGTTGACTTTGAAAAAACAAAAGACTATAATGTGAAAAGCATATGAGATATACGATGCATAAAATATTACGAATGAGGGGAAAGGTTGAAAATTAAAATTTTCAACGTTACGAGTTTGTGCCTTATAGCACAAACTCGCGCACGGAGAAAGGAGCAGTGTGAAAAAATGGAATCGTATTTCATGTTTAAAAATTTGGCAATTATCATCATCGCCGCCAAAGTCTGCGGCATTTTGGCAAGAAAGCTGAAGGCACCGCAAGTAGTGGGCGAAATTATCGCGGGACTTCTGATTGGACCTAGCATTTTGGGATGGGTGGAGCAGTCGGATTTTCTAGTACAGCTTGCTGAAATCGGCGTGGTTTTACTGATGTTTTCGGCGGGACTGGAAACGGATTTAAAGGATTTGTTAAAAACAGGACCGATTGCCGCGTTGATTGCGTGTGCGGGCGTGTTTATTCCGCTGGTGTGCGGCGCGCTGCTCTACATGGCATTTTACGGTGTCGCACCGTGGGGCTCGGAAGAGTTTTATAAGGCGGTTTTTGTCGGCACGATTCTGACTGCGACTTCCGTGAGCATTACGGTCGAGTCGCTGCGGGAAATGGGTAAGCTAAAGGGAAAAGTCGGCACGACAATTCTGAGTGCGGCGATTATTGACGATGTGATTGGTATTATTGTGCTGACCTTTGTGATTGGGTTTAAGAGCCCGGATTCAAAGCCGATGGCAGTACTGACCAACACGGTTTTGTTTTTCGTGTTTGCAATTGTAGTCGGGTTTCTCTGTTATAAAGTGTTTCAGTTTGTGGACAGCAAATATCCGCATACAAGGCGTATTCCGATTGCGGGACTGGCGCTGTGTCTTGCAATGGCGTATATTGCAGAAAAGTATTTTGGTATTGCGGACATTACGGGGGCGTATGTGGCAGGCATTATTCTTTGCTCCATCCGGGATTCCGAATACATCGCGCAAAAAATGGATACCAGCTCCTATATCCTGTTTGGTCCGGTATTCTTTGCAAGTATCGGTCTGAAAACAAATGTGGACAGTGTGAATATGAGTATCCTGCTCTTTTCGCTTGCGTTTGTTGCCGTCGGATTGATTTCAAAGATTGTGGGATGCGGAATTATGGCGCGCCTTTGCAAGTTTAACGGATTGGATTCGCTAAAGATTGGCGTTGGCATGATGACACGCGGTGAGGTTGCGCTGATTGTGGCACAGAAAGGACTTTCGGCAGGACTGCTGACGCCGGTGTATTTTACATCTGTTATCTTTTTGATTATCGTGTCGTCGATTTTGACGCCGATTATTTTGAAAATTTTATATTCCAAAGATGCAGTTTCCCCGGCTTAAAACCGGGGATTCTTTATGCACACGGACACCCAAAGGAAATTTGTCATCAAACCGATAAATCGGTTCGCTGACGGGTGCCCGGCGCGCGAGTAGGGAAGATAAACCTTCTCTACTCGATTATGTTCATCGGGGAACGGATTTCACATTTGACGCCATACGTCACGTCCGCGGTAATCCGGTACATGGTTTTATAGTCTGCGCCGTGCAGCAGTAATCCAGTCACTTCAAAGTCATGCAGTCCTGTCAGGGAAATCACATTGACAACATTTTCTTCTGCAAACGGTTCAACCCACATCATTATCGGTCGCCCTTTCACAGCCTCTATCGCATCCTGCACATGCTCAATCCCTTCTCCGTCACCATATAAAATCAGGCTTTCATGTGTTCCCATGTTGCTTGGCTCCCAAATGGACTTATTGTAATGCTCCACTGCACCGTCATTGTCCAAGTCGCACCGGTATTGGTGTTCTTCCTCCAAAGGCGGCAGTTCCTCACAGCTTCCGACAATTGCTTTATGCGCGTCAATCCGTTCCTTAAAAGAAAGGCTGTTTTGCATGATGGTCTGCGCAAATACCCTGTAATCCTCCTGCACGCATTCCGCCAACTGAATATCATATGTTTCAGGAAAAAGCATCAAATCTGCCGTTTCCACCTGCACCTGTATATTATACACAACTCCGAGCCAACAATAATCCTAAGCATCAGCTAAAGAGACAAAAGATATAAAAAAAAAAAGAGTTGGGGGGGGGGGGG